>NZ_JBJGZY010000001.1:0-267721 GCF_054050755.1 Modestobacter sp. SYSU DS0511 | reverse complement strand
TGCCACCCCACCCCACCCCCCCCCCCCCCCCCCCCCCCCCCCCCCCCCCCCCCCCCCCCCCCCCCCCCCCCCCCCCCCCCCCCCCCCCCCCCCCCCCCCCCCCGCCGTTCACTGCTCGGTCGCGCCGTCGTCGTCCGCCGGCCGGGTGGCCGTGCCCTGGCCGCTGCCCTCGGTGCCACCGCCGCCGCCCTCGGTGCCGCCGCCGGCGCCGTCGGTGGTGGCCGGCTGGGCGGACGCCTCCTCGGTACCGCCCGCGGTGTCGACCGCCGAGGGGTCGCCGAGGCCGGCGGGGGTGCCCGGCGCGGGGGCGCTGGGCGCGTGCGCGTGACCGGCGGCCTCGACGGGCGCGGCGGGTTCAGGGGCGGGCTCGTTGCTGAGCAGCGCCCGCAGCGCGGCGCCGGTGACCCGGCGGAAGGCGCGCTTGGGGCGTCGCCGGTCGAGCACCGCGACCTCCAACTGCTCGGCCGGCAGCTGGTCATGGCCGCCGCCGTTGGCGCTGGTGGCCGGGCTGACCGCGGACAGTGCCTGGACGCCCACCCGCAGCGCCTCGGCCAGCCCCATGCCCGCGGTGAAGTGCTGGCGCAGGTTGCCGGTGACCGCCTCGGCCTGGCCGCCCATCACCACGAAGTCCGGCTCGTCGACGACCGAGCCGTCGAAAGTGAGCCGATACAGCTGGTCGCTGTCGGCGGTGTCGCCCACCTCGGCGACGCACAGCTCGACCTCGTAGGGCTTCATCTGCTCGGTGAAGATCGCCCCGAGGGTCTGCGCGTAGGCGTTGGCGACGATCCGGCCGGTGACGTCGCGCCGGTTGTAGGAGTAGCCGCGCACGTCGGCCAGCCGGACGCCGGCGACCCGGAGGCTCTCGAACTCCGAGTACCGGCCGACCGCGGCGAACCCGATCCGGTCGTAGATCTCGCCGACCTTGTGCAGCGTGGAGCTGGGGTTCTCGGCGATGAACAGCACACCGTCGTCGTAGGTGAGCACCGCGACGCTGCGGCCACGGGAGATGCCCTTGCGGGCGTACTCCGAGCGGTCGCGCATGACCTGCTCGGCGGAGGCGTAGTACGGCATCGTCATGGCGTCAGCCCTGCCCGTCCGTGACCGAGCGCTCCGCGACGATGGCCGCGGCGACGCTGGAGACCTCGTCGTCGGTGAGCCGCACCGCGCCCTCGGCGTCGACCCGGTAGACGATCGGGAACAGCTTGCGGACCATGTCCGGGCCGCCGGTGGCGGAGTCGTCGTCGGCTGCGTCGTAGAGCGCCTCGACGACGGTGCGGGTGGCGGCGTCGGCCGACAGTCCCGGGCGCCACGTCTTCTTCAGCGAGCTCCGGGCGAAGAGCGAGCCGGAGCCCACCGCCGTGTAGCCGCTTTCCTCGTAGTTGCCGCCGGTGACGTCGTAGCTGAAGATCCGGCCCGGGCTGGCGCCCTCGGCGGCGTCCAGGTCGTAGCCGGCGAACAGCGGGACGACCGCGAGGCCCTGCAGCGCCGCGCCGAGGTTGCCGCGGATCATCGCGGCCAGCCGGTTGGCCTTGCCGTCGAGGGACATCGTGACGCCCTCGATCTTCTCGTAGTGCTCGAGCTCGACCTGGTAGAGCCGGACCATCTCGATGGCGATGCCAGCGGCGCCGGCGATACCGATGACCGACCAGGAGTCGGCCGGGTAGACCTTCTCGATGTCGCGGCTGGAGATGAGGTTGCCCATGGTGGCCCGGCGGTCGCCGCCCATCAGCACGCCGCCGTCGTAGGTGGCCGCGACGATGGTGGTGCCGTGCGGAGCGAGGTCACCCATCGGCGTGCTGGGAAGCGTCCGGCGGCCGGGCAGCAGGTCGGGTGCGGTGGTGCCGAGGAAGTCGGTGAAGGAGGACCCGACCCGGTCCAGGTACGCGGGTGGGAACCCGCTCCGACCGGTTGCGAACTCGCTCACCCATCCGCCTCTCCTGCCGCCGTCCGGCGGCTGTCCGTGCTGCTCGCTGACCTGCACCGGCGTGGTCCACGCGGCGCGCGGCGCGCCGCCGACCCTACCGGCGAGCCGATCACCCTGCCGATGACCAACCGGTGCAGTGTGGTCGACCCGCCGGGAGGGCTCAGGCCGATGTGCGCATCGCCAGCCAGCGCACGTGTCCCGGGCTCCTGCCGTCGCCGCGAGACACCCCGCTGATCTGCCCTGGAGCCGCGCCGGCCGGCTGCTCGCGATGCCCTTCCACGTAGTCGGCGGCCGCCCTTAGGACCGTCGGGTCGTCGTGCAGCAGCCCCAGACCCTGGTTGCACCGTTGACAGAGCAGGGCCCTGACCCGGCCGGTCTGGTGGTCGTGGTCGAGGTGTTCTGGTGCGGACGCACTACAGATGGCACAGGCGTCTCCCTGGCCGGCTCGGAGCGCGGCCACCTCAGCTCGCGTCATCCCGTACTGCCGCTTCCAGTAGGCGTCGTTGCTCGACTTGCGGTGACACCTGAGACAGAGGCTCCCGAAGCCCGACCGCTGCCGGGAGTTCCGGGAGAACTCGCCGTGTGCCACAGCCTGTCGGCAACCGGGACACCAGCGGAAACCCTTGGGGATCCAGGAGTGGTCGCGCACGGTCTTACCGACGGCCACCCGCGACTGCCTGTACCACGCACCGTTGCGCCGGCGGTTGCAAGCCAGGCAGTAGCACGAGAGCCCGTCGGGGCGTGTGCGGTTCCGGCCGAACTCCCTGGTCGGCTTGTTCTCGCCGCAGTCGGGGCAGGTCTTCATGACAGGAATGACCAGGGTAGCGGACTGACTACTCTCCGCCCTTCTGCACGTAGGATTTCACGAACTCCTCGGCGTTCTCCTCGAGCACCCCGTCGATCTCGTCGAGGAGCGAGTCGACGTCGTCGGTCACTTCCTTGGTGCGCTCGCTCGCCTCGGTGTCGACCGAGGCCTCGACCTCGTCGGTCTCCTCGCGCGAACGCGTGGACCGCTGCTGCCCGCCGGTGTCCCTGGTGGCCATGTCACCCTCCTGAGCTGGTGTGGTGCGCTGCCGCAGAAGTTACCCGCGGGGTGTGACGGTTCGCCGCCGGTGCAACGCCGCACCGAGCGCGTGGTGGGTCGGAGTTCGTCCGTGAACGTGGTCGGTCAACGGTGGGGACCCACCTGAGGATCTAGTCGACCAGCTGGGGATAACGGTCGTACGGGCGTGACGGAGGAGCTGCCCGGCGGGGCCGAGCGGGCGGGCGGTGTCAGCCGCCGGTGATCGTGTCCACGAGCTCCGCGGCGGTCGAGGTCGACTCGAACAGCGCACCCACGTGCTCGCGGGTGCCGCGCAGGGGCTCCATCGTGGGGATCCGCACCAGGTTGTCCCGGCCCACGTCGAAGACCACCGAGTCCCACGAGGCCGCCGCCACCTGGGCCGGGTAGCGGCGCAGGCACTCGCCGCGGAAGTAGGCGCGGGTGTCCTCCGGCGGCGTCGTCATCGCCCGGGTGACCTCCTCGTCGGTGACCAGCCGCTGCATCGAACCGCGCGCCACCAGGCGGTGGTACAGGCCCTTGTCCGGCCGCACGTCGGAGTACTGCAGGTCGACCAGCTTCAGGCGCGCGTCCCCCCAGGCGAGGCCGTCACGCTGGCGGTAGCCCTCCAGCAGCCGCAGCTTGGCCGGCCAGTCGAGCTGGTCGGCCAGCAGCATCGGGTCGGTCTCCAGGTCGTCGAGCACCGACGCCCAGCGGCTGAGCACGTCGGCGGTCTGGGCGTCGTCGTCGCCCTGCGCGGCGACGAAGCGCTGTGCCATCGCGAGGTACTCCCGCTGCACCTCGACGGCGGTCAGCCGCCGGCCGTCACGCAGCCGCACCCGGTGGGTCAGCGACGGGTCGTGGCTGATCGCCTGCAACGCCTCGACCGGCTCCTCGATGGTCAGGTCGCGGTCCAGCGCCCGCGCCTCGATCATCGCCAGCACCAGCGCCGCCGTCCCGACCTTGAGGTAGGTGGACAGTTCGGCCAGGTTGGCGTCGCCGATGATCACGTGCAGCCGTCGGTACTCGTCGGGGTTCGCGTGCGGCTCGTCGCGGGTGTTGATGATCGGCCGCTTGAGCGTCGTCTCCAGACCGACCTCGACCTCGAAGAAGTCGGCGCGCTGGGACAGCTGGAACCCGTTGGTGCGCCCTTCGGTGCCGATCCCGACCCGGCCGGCCCCGGCGAACACCTGGCGGGTGACGAAGAACGGGATGAGCCCCTTGATGATGTCGATGAACGGCGTCCGCCGGTCCATCAGGTAGTTCTCGTGCGCCCCGTACGAGGCGCCCTTGCCGTCGGTGTTGTTCTTGTACAGCTGGATGGGCTGGGTGCCGGGCACCCGCGCCGCCCGGTGGGCCGCCTCGGCCATGATCCGCTCCCCCGCCTTGTCCCAGAGGACGACGTCTCGCGGGCTGGTCACCTCCGGCGTCGAGTACTCCGGGTGCGCGTGGTCGACGTACAGCCGGGCGCCGTTGGTCAGGATGACGTTGGCCATCCCGGAGTCCTCGTCGGGGTCGTTGTGGTCCAGCGCGGTCGCCGGGGAGAGGTCGAACCCGCGGGCGTCGCGCAGCGGCGACTCCTCCTCGAAGTCCCAGCGCGGGCGGCGGGGCACCGGCGCCTCGGCCACCGCCCAGGCGTTCACGACCTGGCTGGACAGCGTGGTCGGGTTCGCCCCCGGCTGCCCGGGCACCGAGATGCCGTACTCCAGCTCGGTCCCCATGACCCGTCGCACGCTCATGGGCTCAGGTTAGGCGGCCCGCTACAGGGCGACGACGGCCTTGCCGCGTACCAGCCCGCGCTCCAGGTCGCGCATGGCCCGGGGTACGTCACCCAGGGCGATGGTCCGGTCGAGGGCCGGGGTCACCTGACCGTTGCCGACGTACTCCCGGACGGCCTCCAGGTCGGCCCGTCGCGCGGTGGAGACGAAGAACCTCATCCGCTGGCGGAGGACCAGGGACCACAGCACAGCACGGAGCTGGCGGTCCAGCCCGCCCGTCCAGCGCCCACCACCCTCGCCGCCGACGATGACCAGCGTCCCCCGGGGGGTCAGGAGCCGCCGCAGCCGGCGCAGCGTGCGGTTCCCTGCGATGTCGAGGACGAGGTCGTACCGTCCGGTGAGCTCTTCCTGGGTGTAGTCGATGACCTCGTCCGCGCCGAGTGACCGGACCAGCTCCACCTTCGGGGTGCTGCAGACGCCGGTGACCTGGGCGCCGAACGCCGCGGCCAGCTGCACGGCGTACGTACCGACGCCGCCGCCGGCACCGATCACCAGCACCCGCTGCCCCGGCTGCACCCGGCCCTGGTCGCGCAGCGCCTGGAGCGCCGTGACCGAGGAGGACGGCAGCGCCGCCGCCTGCGCGAAGCCCAGCTCCGCCGGCTTCCTGGTGCAGCGGTCGCCGGGCACGGCCGCGTACTCGGCGAACGAGCCGCTGCAGCTGCCGAACACCTCGTCGCCCGGCTGCGCACCGGTCACCTCGTCGCCCACCGCCACGACCGTCCCGGCGACGTCCACGCCCAGGAGCCGTGTCCGCGGGCGGCGCAACCCGGTTCCCAGGCGCAGCAGGTACGGCGTACCGGTCATCAGGTGCCACACCCCGCGGTCGATGCCGGCCGCCCGGACCCGCACGAGCACCTCGTGCGCGCGGATCGGCGGCTCGTCGACGTCCGCCACGGCCAGGACGTCCGCCGCGCCGTACCTCTCCCGCACGATCGCCTTCACGGGTCGGTCCTCTCCTGGTCGGGTGCGGGGAGAGCCCTTCCGGACACGGAGGAAGGTAGAGACTGATCACCACGGTGCCAAGGGCACTCGGCCGCACCTGACGGGTGGACGACGGACGGCCCGGCTCCCGTGCGGGGGCCGGGCCGTCGCTGGGCTGGTCGGGTGGTTACAGGTACTGGCCGGTGTTGGTCGCGGTGTCGATGGCGCGGCCGCTGTCGGCGCCCTTGCCGGAGATCAGCGTGCGGATGTAGACGATCCGCTCGCCCTTCTTGCCCGAGATCCGCGCCCAGTCGTCGGGGTTGGTGGTGTTGGGCAGGTCCTCGTTCTCCTTGAACTCGTCGACGCAGGCGGCCATCAGATGCCCCACGCGCAGGCCTCCGGTGCCGGTCTCCAGACGGTCCTTGATCGCCATCTTCTTCGCCCGGTCGACGATGTTCTGCAGCATCGCCCCGGAGTTGAAGTCCTTGAAGTACAGGACCTCCTTGTCACCGTTGGCGTAGGTGACCTCCAGGAACCGGTTGTCCTCGGTCTCGGAGTACATCCGCTCGACGGTGGACTGGATCATCCCGGCGATGGTCGCCTCGCGGCTGCCACCGTGCTCGGCCAGGTCGTCGGCGTGGATCGGCAGCGTCGTCGTCAGGTACTTGCTGAAGATGTCCCGCGCCGCCTCGGCGTCCGGCCGCTCGATCTTGATCTTCACGTCGAGCCGGCCGGGCCGGAGGATCGCCGGGTCGATCATGTCCTCCCGGTTGGAGGCGCCGATGACGATGACGTTCTCCAGACCCTCGACGCCGTCGATCTCGCTGAGCAGCTGCGGCACGATCGTCGACTCGACGTCGGAGGAGACCCCCGACCCGCGGGTGCGGAAGATCGAGTCCATCTCGTCGAAGAACACGATGACCGGCGTGCCCTCGCTGGCCTTCTCCCGGGCCCGCTGGAACACCAGCCGGATGTGCCGCTCGGTCTCGCCCACGTACTTGTTGAGCAGCTCCGGGCCCTTGATGTTGAGGAAGTAGGACCGGCCCTGGCTGGTGTCGGCGTCGCCGCGCACCTCGGCGACCTTCTTGGCCAGCGAGTTGGCCACCGCCTTGGCGATCAGCGTCTTCCCGCAGCCGGGCGGTCCGTACAGCAGAATGCCCTTGGGCGGGCGGAGCTCGTACTCGCGGAACAGGTCGGCGTGCAGGAACGGCAGCTCGACGGCGTCGCGGATCTGCTCGATCTGCCGGCCCAGGCCACCGATGTCCTCGTAGTCGATGTCGGGGACCTCTTCGAGGATGAGCTCCTCGACCTCGCTCTTGGGGATCCGCTCGTACACGTAGCCGGAGCGGTTCTCCAGCAGCAGCGAGTCGCCGCTGCGCAGCGGCTGCCCCTCCAGCGAGTCGGCCAGGCGCACCACCCGCTCGTCGTCGGTGTGGCCGATGACCAGCGCCCGGCGCGGCTCACCGGCCACCGGCTCGAGCAGCTCCTTGAGGGTGACGACGTCACCGGCGCGCTCGAACCCGCGCGCGGCGACGACGTTCATCGCCTCGTTGAGCATGACCTCCTGGCCGTGCATCAGCTCGCCGAGGACGACGTCCGGGGACACCGACACGCGCAGCTTGCGGCCACCGGTGAACACGTCGACCGTGCCGTCGTCGAAGCGCTCCAGGAAGACGCCGTAGCCCGACGGCGGCTGGCCGAGGCGCTCGATCTCCTCCTTCAGCGTGACCAGCTGCTCGCGCGCCTCGCGCAGCGTGCCGGCCAGCTTGTCGTTGCGCTCGGAGAGGAAGGCCGCACGGCCCTCCGCCTCGGCGAGCCGTTCCTCCAGCGCACGCACGTGGCGCGGGCTGTCGGTCACCTTGCGCCGCAGGAGGGCGATCTCCTCCTCGAGGTAGGAGATCTGGTTCACCAGGGAGGCGACGTCACGCTCACGCCGCGCTCGGAACTCGTCAGGACCAGTGCCAGGACCGAGGCCCATCACGCACCTCCGCACACTCGGGGGGAGCCAGGGAGCCAATCTATACACGCGGGAGGTGACGGCGCCGCACGCTCGGAACGGCCGCGCACGATGGGTCCGGACGTCATCCCCCCGACACGTGCCGGCCCTGTCGGCCCCGGGTCAGGCGAGCTTCTTGCGCCGCTGCCTCATCGGCGCGACGGCGCCCTCGGCCAGCCGGCGGGCGGTGACCAGGAAGGCGGTGTGCGCGACCATCCGGTGCTCGGGTCGTACCGCCAGGCCCTCGGCGTGCCAGGGGCGCAGCATCGTCTCCCAGGCGTACGGCTCGGTCCAGACACCCTGGGCCCGCAGCGCCTCCACGTAGGCCGACAGCTGGGTGGTGGTGGCGACGTAACCGATCAGCACGCCCCCGGGGCGCAGCGCGGCGGCGACGGTGGGCAGCACCGCCCACGGCTCCAGCATGTCGAGCACCACCCGGTCGACGACCTCCGCGGCCGGGTGGTCGGCGAGGTCGCCCAGCCGCAGCGACCAGTTGGCCGGCACCTCGCCGAAGAAGGCGCCGACGTTCCCGCGCGCGACGTCGGCGAAGTCCTCGCGCCGCTCGTAGCTGGTGAGGCTGCCGGTCGAGCCGACGGCGCGCAGCAGCGAGCACGACAGCGCGCCGGAACCGGCGCCGGCCTCCAGCACGCGCATGCCCGGGCCGACGTCGCCGAACCCGACGATCTGCGCGGCGTCCTTGGGGTAGATCACCTGCGCGCCGCGGGGCATCGAGAGCACGAAGTCGGCCAGCAGCGGGCGCAGCGCAAGGTAGCCGGTGTTCGCCGTCGAGTGCACCACCGAGCCCTCCGGCGCGCCGATCAGGTCGTCGTGGCTGATCGCGCCACGGTGGGTGTGGAACTCCTTGCCGGGCTCCAGGACGACGGTGTGGTGCCGGCCCTTGGGGTCGGTGAGCTGGACCCGGTCCCCCACCTGGAAGGCCCCCTCCACCGGCTCCGCCGGCGGGACCTCGCCGGCGACGACCGGCTCCAGCGGCGCCTCCGCGAGCGCCTCGCCGACGGCGGAGCCCGCGGCCGGCGCCTCCGCCGGGCCGTCCGGGGCCAGATCCAGCGGGTGCTCGTCCTGCGGGTGTTCCTGCTCTGCGCTCACGGGAGGCGAGGGTACGGACGCCGATCCGGGCGACCTGCGGCGCGGACACTCGGAACTGTCAGAGCAGCGACCTAGCCTCGCTGACATGACCGTGACGGTGGAGACGGACCAGTCCGCGACCGGGCCGGGGCCCGGGTCCCCGACGGAACGGACGACGGCGGCCGACACCGCGCCCCGGCGTCCGTCGCTGTCCCCCTCCCGGGCGGCCGACTTCAAGTCCTGCCCGCTGCTCTACCGGTTCCGCACCATCGACCGGCTGCCGGAGAAGAAGTCGAAGGCGGCGGTCCGCGGCACGCTCGTGCACGCCGTCCTGGAGCGGCTGTACGACCTGCCCGCGGCCGAGCGCACGGCCGAGGCTGCCCGCGCGCTGGTGGAGCCGGCCTGGGCGGAGCTGCGCGACGAGCCGGGCGTCGTCGAGCTGTTCGAGGTGCCGGCGGGGCAGGAGGCGCCCGCGGCGGAGAGCCTCGAGGCGTGGCTGGACTCGGCCGGTGAACTGGTCGAGACCTACTTCCGGCTGGAGGACCCGACCCGCATCCAGCCGCACGGCCGGGAGGAGCTGGTCGAGGTCACCCTCCCCGACGGGCTGCTGCTGCGCGGGTACGTCGACCGGCTCGACGTCGCCCCGACCGGGGCGCTGCGGGTGGTCGACTACAAGACCGGTGGCGTGCCGCGGGAGGCCTTCGAGGCCAAGGCGCTGTTCCAGATGAAGTTCTACGCACTCGTGCTGTGGCGCACCCGGGGCGTGATCGCCGCGCAGCTCAAGCTGCTCTACCTCAAGGACGGCGACGCGCTCACCTACGCCCCCGACGAGGCGGAGCTGGTCCGGTTCGAGCGGACCCTGCAGGCGATCTGGGCGGCGATCGAGCGCGCCGTGGCCACCGGTGACTTCCGGGCCAACAAGAGCCGGCTGTGCAGCTGGTGCGACCACCAGGCGCTGTGCCCGGCCTTCGGCGGCACTCCCCCGCCGTTCCCGGTCGAGGCCGCCGCAGCCGCCGGCTGGCGCACCACCCTCCCCGTCACGCCCGTCTGAACGTCGCCGAGATCCTGACGAGCCCTGGCCCACCGACGTTCGAGGGTCGCCGTTGCCGGCGGTGGCCGTCGACCAACGCCTGAAGCCCGCCGCCCGCCTGATCGCGGCGCAGGGGTGCGTCCGGGCCACCGTGTTGGCCTCACACGCATCGGTCGTGTCGCAGTAACGACGTGTCGGGTCGCCGTCGCATCGCCACCAGGCCGCCGCGCGACCGCTCGGTCCGCGCAGGAGATCAGGCGGGTCGGCGGCCGACGAGTGCGTCCAGCTGCGCCAGCGACAGGCCGGTCAAGCTGGACCTCAGGGTGAGCCCGTCGCGTGGGTCCAGTGACTGCAACGAAGGGATGGCGAGCACCGTGGCACCGGCCGCGAGCCCCGCGGTGACGCCCACCTCCGAGTCCTCCACGACCACCACCTGGTCGGCGGTCACCCCGAGCGCCGCCATCGCCTGCCGGTACGGCGCGGGGTCGGGTTTGCGGGCAGGCACCTCGTCGCCGCACACGGTGACGTCGAACGGGGACCCACCGAGGTCCTCGGTGATCCGGTCGAGCACCAGCGCGGCCACCCGACGCGGGGTGGTGGTCACCAGCGCCGTCGCCAGCCCGGCCGCCCGCACCTCGACGAGCAGCTCGCGCGCCCCGGGACGCCAGGGGATGCCCCGGACGGTCATCAGCCGGGCGGTCTCGTCCTCGACCCAGCGGGCGTCCGCCGCCCACTCCGCGGTCGACCGCTCGACCCCGAGGTCGGCGTACAGGACGCCTATCGACACGGACATGCTGGTGCCGACCGTCTGCTCCCGGCCGGCCGCGGAGAACGCGCCCCCGAGCTCGGCGGCGAGCGAGTCCATCGCCTCGCCCCACAGCTCCTCCGTCGCCACCAGCGTGCCGTCCATGTCGAACAGCACTGCTCGCACGGTGCTGGGGCCCGTCATTCGTCGACGGTCCGGTAGCCGAGGTTCGGCGACAGCCACCGCTCGGCCTCGGCGACCGTCCAGCCCTTGCGCCGGGCGTAGTCCTCGACCTGGTCCCGACCCACCCGGCCCAGCACGAAGTACCGCGACTCGGGGTGGGAGAAGTACAGCCCGCTGACCGCGGCGCCCGGCCACATCGCCATGCTCTCGGTCAGCTGGATGCCGGTGACCGCCTCCACGTCGAGCAGGTCCCAGATCGTCTGCTTCTCGGTGTGCTCCGGGCAGGCGGGGTAGCCCGGCGCCGGCCGGATGCCCCGGTACCGCTCGGCGATCAGCGCGTCGTTGTCCAGGCCCTCCTCGGGCGCATAGCCCCAGAACTCGGTGCGCACCCGCTCGTGCAGCCGCTCGGCGAACGCCTCGGCCAGCCGGTCGGCCAGCGCCTCCAGCATGATCGCGCTGTAGTCGTCGTTGGCCTCCTTGAACGCCGCCACCCGCTCCGCGGCGCCCAGTCCGGCGGTGACCGCGAAGGCGCCGACGTGGTCGGCCAGCCCGGTCCCGGCCGGTGCGACGAAGTCGGCCAGCGACTTCCGCGGCGCGCCGTCCCGGCCCTCGGTCTGCTGGCGCAGCTGGTGCAGCGTGGCGCGGACCTCGGTGCGGGACTCGTCGGCGTAGACGGCGATGTCCTCGCCCTCCACCTGGTTGGCCGGGAACAGGCCGAACACCCCGTTGGCGCGCAGCCATCGCTCGTCGACGATCCGGTCGAGCATCTCCTGCGCGTCGGCGTACAGCCGGCGGGCGGCGTCGGCGGTGGTGGGGTTGTGCAGGATGTCGGGGAACCGGCCGCGCATCTCCCATGCGTTGAAGAACGGCTGCCAGTCGATGTACTCGCGCAGCTCGGCCAGCGGGTGGTCGGCGAAGTGCCGGACGAACCCGGAGCCGCTCCCCGACTGCAGCATCCGCGGCTGCGGCGGGTCGTAGGCCGACCAGTCGATCGGCGTGGCGGCCTGCCGGGCCACCGCCAGCGGGAGCAGCGCCCGGGTGTCGGTCCGGGCGGCGTGCCGCTCCCGCAGCGCCGCGTAGTCGGCGTCGGTCTCGGCCAGCAGCGCCGGGCGCTGCTCGTCGGACAGCAGCGCCGCCACCACCGGCACCGACCGCGAGGCGTCCTTCACCCAGATGACCGGGCCGTGGTACCGCTCGGCCACCTTGACCGCGGTGTGCGCGCGGGAGGTGGTCGCGCCGCCGATGAGCAGCGGGATGTCGAAACCCTGGCGCTCCATCTCCGACGCCAGGTTCACCATCTCGTCCAGCGACGGCGTGATCAGCCCGGAGACGCCGATGACGTCGGCACCGTGCTCCTTCGCGGCGTCCAGCACCTGCTGCCCGGGCACCATCACGCCGAGGTCGACGACGTCGTAGTTGTTGCACTGCAGGACGACGCCGACGATGTTCTTGCCGATGTCGTGGACGTCGCCCTTCACGGTGGCCATGACGACCGTGCCGTTGCTGCGCTCGACGTCTCCGGGCTGCTTCTCCGCCTCGATGAACGGGATCAGGTGGGCGACGGCCTTCTTCATCACCCGCGCGGACTTGACCACCTGCGGCAGGAACATCTTGCCGGCCCCGAACAGATCACCGACGACGTTCATGCCGTCCATCAGCGGGCCCTCGATCACCTCGATCGGGCGGCCGCCGCGGGCGCGGATCTCCTGGCGCAGCTCCTCGGTGTCGTCCTCGACGAAGGCGTCGATGCCCTTGACCAGCGCGTGGGTGATCCGCTCGGCCACCGGCAGCGATCGCCACTCCTCGGACGCGACCTCCTGCACCGAACCGTCCCCGGCGAAGTCCCCGGCGATCTCCAGCAGCCGCTCGGTGCTGTCCGGGCGGCGGTTGAGGACGACGTCCTCGATCCGCTCGCGCAGCAGCTCGGGCACCTCGTCGTAGACCTCCAGCTGCCCGGCGTTGACGATCGCCATGTCCAGGCCGGCCCGGATGGCGTGGTACAGGAAGACGGCGTGGATCGCCTCGCGGACCTTGTTGTTGCCGCGGAAGGAGAACGAGACGTTGGAGATGCCGCCGGAGACGAGCGCGCCGGGCAGGTTCTGCTTGATCCAGCGGGTCGCCTCGATGAACGCCAGCCCGTAGTCGGCGTGCTCCTCGATGCCGGTGGCGACGGCGAAGACGTTCGGGTCGAAGATGACGTCCTCGGCCGGGAACCCGACCTCCTCGGTCAGGAGGTCGTAGGCGCGCCGGCAGATCTGCTTGCGGCGTTCCAGGGTGTCGGCCTGGCCGTCCTCGTCGAACGCCATGACGACCACCGCGGCGCCGTACTTGCGGCACAGCCGGGCCTCCCGGACGAACTCCTCCTCGCCGTTCTTCATCGAGATGGAGTTGACGATCGCCTTGCCCTGGACGTTCTTGAGCCCGGCCTCGATGACGTCCCACTTCGAGGAGTCGATCATCGCCGGGACGCGCGAGATGTCCGGCTCGGCGGCGATGAGCTTGGTGAAGCGGTCCATCGCCTCGACGCCGTCGATCATCCCCTCGTCCATGTTGATGTCGATGACCTGCGCGCCGGCCTCGACCTGCTGGCGGGCGACGGCCAGGGCAGCCGGGTAGTCACCCGCCTTGATCAGGTTCCGGAAGCGGGCCGAGCCGGTGATGTTGGTGCGCTCCCCCACGTTGACGAACAGTGAGTGCTCGTCGACCGTGACCGGCTCCAGGCCGGACAGCCGCAGCGCCGGACCGACCTCGACCGGGGTGCGCGGCGCCTTGCCCTCGACCGCCCGGGCGATCGCCGCGATGTGCGCCGGGGTGGTGCCGCAGCAGCCGCCGACCAGGTTCACGAAGCCGGCGGCGGCGAACTCCTCGAGGACGGCGGCGGTCTCCTCGGGCGCCTCGTCGTACTCACCGAAGGCGTTGGGCAGCCCGGCGTTCGGGTAGCAGGAGACGAACGTGTCGGCGACCCGGGCGACCTCGGCGACGTAGGGCCGCATCTCCTTGGCGCCCAACGCGCAGTTGAGCCCCACCAGCAGTGGCTCGACGTGCCGGACCGAGTGCCAGAACGCCTCCGTGACCTGGCCGGACAACGTGCGGCCGGAGGCGTCGGTGATCGTGCCGGAGATCATCACCGGCCAGCGGCGGCCGTGCCGCTCGAACAGCGTCTCCAGGGCGAAGATCGCCGCCTTGGCGTTGAGCGTGTCGAACACCGTCTCGACGAGCAGCACGTCGGAGCCGCCGTCGACCAGCCCGCCGGCCTGCTCCAGGTAGGCCTCGACGAGCCCGTCGTAGGTGACGTTGCGGGCGCCCGGGTCGTTCACGTCCGGGGAGATGGACGCCGTCCGGCTGGTCGGGCCGATGGCACCGACGACGTAGCGGGGCTGGTGCGGCGTCCGCGCGGTCATCTCGTCGCAGGCGGCGCGGGCCAGCCGGGCCGCGGCAAGGTTCAGCTCGTAGGCGAGGTCGGCCATGCCGTAGTCGCCCAGCGAGATGCTGGTGGCGTTGAACGTGTTGGTCTCGATCAGGTCCGCGCCGGCCTCGAGGTACTCGCGGTGGATGCCGGTGATGATCGCCGGGGCGGTGATGCTCAGCAGGTCGTTGTTGCCCTGCACGTCGGTGGGCCAGTCGGCGAACCGCTCGCCGCGGTAGCCGGCCTCGGAGGGCCGGTCACGCTGGATCGCCGTCCCCATCGCGCCGTCCAGGACGACGATGCGCCGTCGGAGCAGGTCGCTCAGCTCCGAGGTGGCGTCGGGGCGGTGGGAGGCGGCAGCGGGCACAGCGGAGTCGGGCACGGCGGTCCTCGGGGAGGTCGTTCGGTCACGGTCACGAACGCGTCCGGCGCCAGGGCCCTGGCAACTCCGACGGGCGGCGGTGCCTCGTCGTCCTCGAACAGCCCGTCCATGATGGCACCTCGACGCCGCCGGGTGGTGACGGAGGCCACGCGTCGTGTCCGCGGCCCGCTGCGCCGCCGGTGCCGGTGGCCGGGCGGGTCGGACGGATCGACGTAGGCTGGTCAGAGTGATCGATCCGAAGTCCACCGCAGACGACCTGCCCGAGCTGGACGACCCCGTGGTGGTCGTCGCCTTCGAGGGGTGGAACGACGCCGGGGACGCCGCCACCGGGGCGGTGGAGCACCTGGAGCTGATCTGGGACGCCGATCCGCTGGCGGCCCTGGATCCCGAGGAGTACTACGACTTCCAGGTCAACCGCCCGACCGTCTCCCTCGTCGACGGGGTCAGCCGCCGACTCGAGTGGCCGACGACCCGCATCTCCGTGGCCAAGCCCGAGGGCAGCGACCGGCACGTGGTGCTCATCCGCGGCATCGAGCCGAACATGCGCTGGCGGAGCTTCTGCGAGGAGCTCATCGAGCTGTGCCAGGAGCTGGGCGCACACACCGTGATCGGGCTGGGCGCGCTGCTCGCCGACACGCCGCACACCCGTCCGACGCCGGTCACCGGGTCGGCCTACGACGCGGAGTCCGCCGAGAAGTGGGGCCTGGAGACCTCCCGCTACGAAGGGCCGACCGGCATCCTCGGGGTGTTCCAGGACGCGTGCGTCCAGGCCGGCCTGCCGGCGATCAGCTTCTGGGCCGCGGTGCCGCACTACGTGTCCCAGCCGCCCTCGCCGCAGGCGACCGTCGCGCTGCTGCGGCGGGTCGAGGAGGTCCTGGAGCTCACCATCCCGCTGGGCGTGCTGCCGCAGCAGGCCGAGGAGTGGGTCACGACCGTCTCGGAGATGGCCAGCGAGGACGACGAGGTCGTGGAGTACGTGCGCTCGCTGGAGGAGCGGCAGACCGCGACCGACCTGTCCCAGGCCAACGGCGACCAGATCGCCCGCGAGTTCGAGCGGTACCTGCGCCGCCGCGGCGGCACAGGCGCGGGCTGACCTCGGCCGACGAGGCCCTTGGGCTGCGCCGGCGGGCTTCCTCCCCCGACTGCCGCGCCACCGCGGCATGATCACCGCGGGCTGGGCGGTGTCATCCGGATCGGATGGCACCGCCCAGGCCGTTCTCGTCACCGGCGTCGGCCACCCGGACGATCGTCGCCGGCGAGCCTGCCAGGGGTCAGGGCGCGACGAGCAGCGGGCGCATCCGCAGGGCGGCGGTGTCGTCGAAGAGCCGGTCGTGCGTGGCCAGGGCGTACCGGTCGGTCATCCCGGTGACGTAGTCGACGACCTGGGTGAGCACGTCGGCCTCGGTGTCGCGGTAGCTGGCCGGGATCAGCTCGGGGTGGGCCAGGTGGTGGTCGACCAGCCGCCGGATGACGTCGACCGCCAGGTGCTTCTGGCCGGCCGCGGTGTCGGACTCGTACACCCGCTCGAACATGAAGCCCCGCAGCTCGTTCATCGCCTCGAGCGCGTCGGGCGCCATCACCACCGCCCCGGCGGTGTTCGCCGGGGACAGGCTGCCCTCGACCACGGCCTCGATCATCGAGCCGACCATGGCGCTGCCCGGGTCGCCGAAGACGGCCCGGGCGCGGGCAGGCAGGTCGGTGACCCGCAGCACCCCGGCGCGGACGGCGTCCAGCGCGTCGTGGGAGAGGTAGCCGATCCGGTCGGCGAAGCGCACGCACTCCCCCTCACGGGTGGCCGGCGGCGGGCTGATCTTCCAGCTGTGCGCCCGGACGCCGTCGCGGACCTCCCAGGTCAGGTTGAGGTCCTCGAGCACCTCGACGATGCGCACCCCCTGGGCGGCGTGGTGCCAGCCGCCGGCGACGTAGGGGTCCAGCGCGTCCTCGCCGATGTGCCCGAACGGTGAGTGCCCGACGTCGTGCGCCAGCGCGATCGCCTCGGCCAGTGTCTCGTTGAGCGAGAGCGCCGCGGCCAGCGAGCGGGCCACCTGGGTCACCTGCAGGGTGTGCGTCAGGCGGGTGACGAAGTGGTCGCCGTCAGGGTGCAGGAACACCTGGGTCTTGTGCTTGAGCCGGCGGAAAGCCTTGGCGTGCAGGATGCGGTCGCGGTCCCGCTCGAAGGCGGTGCGCAGCGCGTCCTCCGACTCGGGGCGGGCGCGCCCGCGGGTCGCCGCCGCGCGGGCGGCGGCCGGGGCGAGCTGCTCCTCGGCGCGCTCCCGCGCCGCCCGGTCGGCCAGCCGGAACGGTGCTCGCCCGGCGTCCGGCAGCGGCTGGCCCACGGTCAGAGCTCGATGCCCAGCAGCGCGTCGACGAGGTCGGCGACGACGGCCGGCGCCCCGTCCTCCCCGGCGGCGCGGTCGGTGTCGAGCGTGGCGGCGGCCCACCGGTCGACCACGGCGATCGCACCGGGGCTGTCCAGGTCGTCGGCCAGGCGCTCGCGCACCGCCCGCAGCACCGGACCGGCGGGGGCGCCGGTGGGCTGCGCCGCGGCCCGGCGCCAGGTGTCCAGCCGCTCCTCCGCCCGGGTCAGCAGCTCCGCCGTCCACGCGCGGTCGGTGCGGTAGTGCCCGGACAGCAGCGCCAGCCGGATCGCCATCGGGTCGACGCCGTCGCCGCGCAGCCGGGAGACGAACACCAGGTTGCCCCGGCTCTTGCTCATCTTCTCGCCGTCCAGGCCGATCATCGCCGCGTGCACGTACGCCTGGGCGAAGGGCTTGGTACCGGTGAGCGACTCGGCGTGCACCGCGGAGTACTCGTGGTGCGGGAACACCAGGTCGCTGCCGCCGCCCTGGACGTCGAAGCCCATGCCGAGGGTGTCCAGCGCGATGGCGGCGCACTCGACGTGCCAGCCGGGACGTCCGGCGACGCCGCGCGGGCCGGGCCAGGACGGCTCGCCCGCGCGGGCGCCGCGCCACAGCAGCGGGTCCAGCGGCGAGCGCTTGCCCGGGCGCTCGGGGTCGCCGCCGCGCTCGGCGGACAGCCGCAGCATCGTCGCCTCGTCGTAGTGGGACTCCCCGCCGAAGCCGGGGGCCTGCGAGACGTCGTGGTAGACGTCGCCGGTGGCGTCGTCGAGCTGGTAGGCCAGCCCGGCGTTCCAGAGCTCCTCGACCTTGCCGACGATCCGCGGGATCGACTCGACCGCGCCGACGTAGTCCTCCGGCGGGAGGACGCGCAGGGCGGTCATGTCCTCCCGGAACAGCGCGGTCTCGCGCATGCCGAGCACGATCCAGTCCTCGCCGTCGCGGTTGGCCCGCTCGAACAGCGGGTCGTCGACGTCGGTCACGTTCTGCACGTAGTGGACCCCGTGCCGGGCGTCCCGCCAGACCCGGTTGACCAGGTCGAAGGCGAGGTAGGTGGCGGCGTGACCGAGGTGCGTGGCGTCGTAGGGCGTGATGCCGCAGACGTACATCCGCGCGATCCGGCCCGGCCGGGTGTCGACGACGGTGCCGCGGGCGGTGTCGAACAGCCGCAGGGCGGGACCGGACCCGGGCAGGGTGGGGAGGAGCGGGGCGGGCCAGGAGAGCACGTCAGGAGCCTAAGACCGACCGCCGACACCACCGCAGGCCGCCCGGTGCCCGGTCACCCTCCACGGGGTCGGCCGGGTCAGGGCCAGGTGGTGGCGTGCCGCTCGAACTCCTCGCCGGTCTGGATGCCGACGACGCAGAACAGCAGCCCGGCGGGGTCCTTCATCTGCCAGAAGCCGCCCATGTCGGCGATCCGCACCGCGCCGAGGGCCTCCAGCCGGCGGACCTCGGCGGGCACGTCGTCGGTCTCGATGTCGACGTGCCAGCGCGGCGCGGTGCCGGGGCCGGTGCGCTGTACCTCCAGGTGGAAGCCGTCGGCGAAGGAGCCGAGGGAGGACCAGACCTCGTCGATGGCATCGGGCTCGATCGGGTGGCCGGTGGCCGCGGACCAGAACTGCTGGCCCCGGGCGTGCAGCTCCGGGGGCAGGTCGATGAGGAGGATCGCCAGACGGCTGCGGTGCGGCACGCGGTCACCTTGGCAGGGGCCGTCGCCGCGGACAACGCCCGCTGGCCCGTCTTGGCTCACCGGGCGTGCTCCTGGCTCACCGCACACCGTGAGCCAGGAGCAACGACGATCAGCTCACCTGATCCCGGAAGGGCGACCGTCAGAACGGCGGCCAGGGCAGAGCGGGCCAGTCGCCGGAGGGCTGCGGGTGCAGCCCGGTGCGCAGCAGCTGGGCCACCCGCTGCTGGGTGCGGTGCACCTCGCGCCGGGTGAGGTGCTCGTGCAGCTGCTCACCCAGGTCCCCGCGCAGCTGCTCGGCCAGCCGCTCCAGCACCTCGAGGTGGGCGACCGGGATCGGCCGGCCGGCCCACTGCCACAGCAGGGTGCGCAGCTTCGGGTCGACGGAGAAGCAGATGCCGTGGTCGACGCCGTACACGTGGCCGTCGCGCATCGGGATGATGTGGCCGCCCTTGCGGTCGGCGTTGTTCACCACCGCGTCGAAGACGGCCATCCGCCGCAGCGCGGGGTCGTCGCGGCGGACGAACTCGGCCAGGTCGACCGCCGGGTCGCCGTCCATCCACAGCTGCACCATGCCGGTGCCGAACGGGCCGTCGCGCAGCACGGTGGGCGGCACGATCGACCAGCCGGTCGCCTCGCTGATCAGGTGCGCGCTGATCTCCCGCCCGGCCAGCGTGCCGTCGGGGAAGTCCCACAGCGGCCGCTCCCCCGCCACCGGCTTGTAGACGCAGGTGGCGGCCAGGGTGTCGGTGCGGATGGCCCCGACGAGGGTGACGTTGCTGGCGTCGAGCAGCCGGCCCTCCATGTCGAGCTCGCCGTCGCGCAGCAGCGCGTCGATCTCGGCCCGGCCCCGGGGTGCGCGTCGGTCGCCGTGGTCGAAGGCGGCGGGGTCCAGGGTGCGGACGTCGTCGTCCTCGGCATCCTCGTCGTCTAGCTGGTCGTCGAGCTCGTCGTCGGGGATCCACTCCAGGACGACGTCCTCGTCGCGCTCCTGCTCGGGGCGCGGGCCGGGGTCGGTCATCGGGGCGGCCGGCCGCCGGTCAGCGGCGGTAGCCGTTCTGGCGGGGGCACACGTGCCCGGCCGGGTCCAGCGGCAGCGAGCACAGCGGGCAGGAGGGCCGTCCGGCGGCGACCACCCGGCGGGCGCGGGCGACGAACGCCCGGGCGGCGGCGGGGGTGATGGTGACCCGCAGCGCGTCGGGCCCCTCGTCGCTGTCGGAGAGGATGACGTCCTCCTCGACCGGCTCGTCGCCGGCGGCGACGGCCTCGACGACGACCGCTGCGGCCTCGCCGTCCCAGGCCAGGCCCATCGCGGCGACCCGGAACTCCTCGTCGACCGGCGCGGTGAGCGGCTCCAGGTCGTCGGGGTCGGCCTCGGGTGGGACGACGACGGTGGCCCGGGTGGCGATCTCGTCGAGCAGCTCGCTCATCCGGTCGGCGAGCACCTGGACCTGCGTCTTCTCCAGCGCCACGCTGACGGTGCGGCCGGCCTCGTCGGAGGCCTGCAGGTAGAAGGTGCGGTCACCGGGCTGGCCCACCGTGCCGGCGACGAACCGGGTGGGACGGTCGAAGAGGAAGACCTGACGTGGCACGCGGATCAGGTTACGCGGCTCGATCAGGGGTGGCCCGCGCCCGCGCCGCCGCCGACGACCGCGTCGGAGGAGGCCTTCCGCCGTCCGCGCCGCTTCTTCGGGGGGATCAGGGCCGAGACGTCGCCGCCGGTGTCGTTGACCCGGGCGACGAACGGCCGGGTGTCGGTGTAGGTGACCACCGAGATCGACGCCGGGTCGACGACGATCCGCTGGAAGGAGTCCAGGTGCATGCCGAACGCGTCGGCGAGCACCGCCTTGATCACGTCGCCGTGGCTGCAGGCCAACCACACCGCGTCGGGACCGAGCTTCGCGTTCCACTCCCGGACGGCGGCGACCGCGCGGGCCTGGGTCTGCGCCAGCCCCTCCCCCTCGGGGCCGGGGAAGACCGCGGCGGAGGGGTGCTGCTGCACGACCTTCCACAGCGGGTCCTTGGCCAGCTCCTTGATCGGCCGGCCGGTCCAGTCGCCGTAGCGGGCCTCACCGAGCCGGTCGTCGGTCTGCACCTCCAGCTCACGCCCCTCGACGACGGCGCCGGCGGTCTGCTGGCAGCGCTCCAGCGGGCTGCTGACGACGGCGGCCAGCGGCACCCCGGCGAGCCGCCCGGCGACCGCCCGGACCTGCGCCTCGCCGGACTCGTCCAGCCGCACGCCGGGGGTCCAGCCGGCCAGCACGCCCGAGGTGTTGGCCGTCGTGCGTCCGTGCCGCAGCAGGATCAGCGTCGTCACTGGCCCAGCCTATGGCCCCCGTGCGGGGTCCCGCCGCGAGCTCGCGAGCGGTGGGGGGCACGGGGGCCCTCCGACCTCCATCAGGTCGGGTCGAGCACCCCGGCGCCGACCAGGGCGAGGACCAGCAGGCCGAGCACGATGCGGTAGACGACGAACGGGGTGAAGCTGCCCCGGGCCAGGTAGCGCAGCAGCCAGGCGATGACCGCCAGGCCGACGCCGAAGGCGATCACCGTGGCCAGGATGGTCGGCCCCCAGGCGATCGGCCCGCCTTCCGTGCCGCCGGTGAGCGCCTCGTAGGTCTGGTAGAAGCCGGCGCCCAGCACGGCCGGCACGGCCAGCAGGAACGAGTAGCGCGCCGCCGCGGGCCGGGAGTACCCGAGGAAGCGGCCTGCGCTGATCGTGCCGCCGGAGCGGGAGACGCCGGGGATGAGCGCCATGGACTGGGCCAGCCCGTAGATCAGACCGTGCTTGACGGTGAGGTCGGGCAGCTCCCGTGCGGTGCTGCCCAGCCGGTCGGCCGCGTACAGCACGATGGAGAAGGCGATGAGGGCGATCGCGACGATCCGCAGGTCGCGGAAGGTCGTCTCGATCGAGTCCTGGAACAGCAGGCCGAGGACGACGATCGGGATGCTGCCGACGATGATCAGCCAGCCCATCCGGGCGTCGTGGTCACCCCGCGCCTCCCGGTCGTGCAGCGCCCGCACCCAGGCCTTGGTGATCCGCCAGATGTCGTGGCGGAAGTAGAGCAGCACCGCGACCTCGGTGCCGATCTGGGTGATCGCGGTGAAGGCCGCTCCCGGGTCGTCCCAGCCGAAGGCCTCCCCGACCACGCGCAGGTGCGCACTGGAGGAGACGGGGATGAACTCGGTGAGCCCCTGCACCACCCCGAGGACGACGGCCTCGATCCACCCCACGGTCAGATCCCCCGGGCCGGGCGGACGGGACGGGGTGGGACGGTCGTGGGCACGGCAGCACACCTTAGGGCCCCTGGCTGTGCCGACCGGGGCGACCTCCCGTGTCCCGGCGATCCGGGGCCGGCGCCCGGGTCGACGGTAGGTTGACCGGTCGTGGAACAGCGCGCGCTCGGACGAAGCGGGCTGGTCGTCTCCCGGCTGGGCCTGGGCACCATGACGTGGGGCCGGGACACCGACGAGGACGAGGCGGCGATGCAGCTGACCGCGTTCGTCGATGCCGGCGGCACGCTGGTCGACACCGCCGACGTCTACGGGCAGGGCGACAGCGAGCGCACCCTCGGCCGGCTGCTGGCCGACGTCGTCCCCCGGGGGGACGTGCTGGTCGCGACCAAGGCCGTCGGCCGCACCGGCACCGGCCCGATGGGCCGCGGGGGTTCCCGCGGGCACCTGCTGGCCGCACTGGACGCCTCGCTGGGGCGGCTCGGGCTCGACCACGTCGACCTCTGGCAGCTGCACGACTGGGACGACGCCACGCCGCTGGAGGAGACGCTGGCCGCCTGTGACGCCGCGGTCGCCTCCGGGCGGGCCCGCTACGTCGGGATCAGCAACTACACCGGCTGGCAGACCGCGCAGGCCGCCACCTGGCAGCGCGCCTGGCCCGGCCGCACCCCGATCGTGAGCACCCAGGTCGAGTACTCGCTGCTGCAGCGCGGCATCGAGCGCGAGGTCGCCCCGGCGGCCGAGGCGCTGGGGCTGGGCATCCTGCCCTGGTCCCCGCTGGGCCGGGGACTGCTCACCGGCAAGTACCGGCACGCCACGCCGGAGGACTCCCGCGGGGCGTCCCCGCAGTGGCAGGGCTTCATCGACCAGCTGCGCTCGGCGCACGCCGACCGCGTGGTGCAGGCGGTGATCACCGCGGCCGAGGGGCTGGGCACCACCCCCGTGGGCGTGGCGCTGGCGTGGCTGCGCGACCGCCCCGGCGTCGTCGCCCCGGTCGTGGGCGCGCGCACCGCCCAGCAGCTGCAGGAAGTGCTGGACACCGACGGCGTCCGGCTGCCCCCGGCGATCGTCACGGCGCTGGACGACGTCTCCTCGCCGCACTTCTCCTATCCCGAGCGCCGCCTGGAGCATTGACCGACGTGGAGCACTGACCGACGTGAGCACCCCTCCCCCCGCCGGTGGCGACCCGGTCTTCGCCGCCTTCTGCGCCGCCGGCCTGTGGCCCGGTCTCGGCAAGCGGACCG
Organism: Modestobacter sp. SYSU DS0511; assembly: GCF_054050755.1. Classification (NCBI taxonomy): domain Bacteria; kingdom Bacillati; phylum Actinomycetota; class Actinomycetes; order Geodermatophilales; family Geodermatophilaceae; genus Modestobacter; species Modestobacter sp. SYSU DS0511. Next base: position 244,712 of record NZ_JBJGZY010000001.1, on the reverse strand, counting down.
CCGCCGACCTGCCCGCCGCCGGCATCACCCGGCCCGACGACGTCACCGCCGACCGGCTGCTGAAGCTCCCCCGCGTGGGGCGCCAGCGCGCTGAGCGGCTGTTCTCCTCCTTCCTCGCCTCCGCGCCCACCTACGAGGTGGTGGGGCTGCTGGTCGGCGCCGGCCTGGAGGCCAAGCTCGCCGCCGGCGTGGCCGACGCGCTCGGGCCGGACGCCGCCCGCCGGCTCCGCGACGACCCGTGGGCACTGCTGGGTCTGTCCGGGGTGTCCCTGGGCGACGCCGACCGGCTGGCCATCGCGGTGCTCAAGGGCGCCGACCGGCAGGACGCGCGCCGCGGCCGGGCGATCGTCGGGCTCACCCTGCGCACCGCGACGCGCGACGGGCACACCGTGCTGCCGGCCGACCTGGTGGTCGCCGCACTGCGCGCCGAGGGCATCGGTGACCCCGCCGCGGCGATCGTCGCGGCGGTGGAGTCCGGTGAGGTGCTCGAGCACGAACCGCCGGAACCGGAGTTCGACAGCGACACGGATGCTGACGCGCTCGGCCCGGACGACGAGCTGCCCGAGCCCGACCCGGCGCTGCGCACCCTGTCCCTGGCCCGCTTCGGGATGGCCGAGGAGGCGGTGGCGGAGAACGTGCACCGGCTGATGGCCACCGCGGAGCGGATCGCCGACCCGGCGTCGGTGCGCTCGGTGGCCAAGGGGCTGGACCCCGCGCAGCAGGCGGCGGTCGCCCAGGTGCTCGGGGCCGGGTTCTCGCTGCTCACCGGCGGGCCGGGCACCGGGAAGAGCCGCACGGTCGCCTCGCTGGTGCAGCTGCTGCAGAGCAAGGGCACCGAGGTGGCGCTCGCCGCGCCCACCGGGCGGGCGGCCAAGCGGCTGGAGGAGCTCACCGACCACCCCGCGGTCACGGTGCACCGGTTGCTCGGCGCGCAGGGCATGACCGGCGGGTTCTCCCGCAACGAGGAGTGGCCACTGGACGCCGACGTGGTGGTGGTCGACGAGGCCTCCATGCTCGACGTCGAGCTGACCGCCGCGCTGCTGGAGGCCTGCGCCGACGGCACGCACCTGCTGCTGGTCGGTGACCCCGCGCAGCTGCCCTCCATCGGCCCGGGGCACGTGCTGGGCGACCTGATCGACTCCGGGGCCGTCCCGGTGACCGAGCTGACCACGCTGCACCGGCAGGCCGCCGGCGGTGCGATCGCCCGGCTGGCCACCGGCGTGCGGGCCGGCGAGCTCACCCAGGTCGAGTCCCCCGACCGGGAGGTCGTCATCGTCCCGGCCGTCGGCAGTGCCGAGGCTGCCAAGCGGGTGGTGCAGCTGGTCACCGACTCCATCCCCCGGGCGCTGGGGATCGACCCGGCGACGGTGCAGGTGGTCACCCCGGTGCACCGCGGCCCGGCCGGCACGATCGAGCTGAACAAGGCGCTGAAGGCACAGCTCAACCCGGGCGACGGCACGGTGTGGGGCTTCGACGTCGGCGATCGGGTGGTGGCCACCGCCAACCACCTGGACCTGGAGCCCATCGGGTTCGCCAACGGCGAGGTCGGCGTGGTCACCGGCACCGGCGAGGGGTCGCTGACCGTCGACTTCAGCTCGGGGCCGGTCACCGTCACCGGCAACGCGCTCCCCGACCTGCGGCACGGCTGGGCGATCACCGTGCACCGCGCCCAGGGCTCGGAGTGGCCGGGGGTGGTGGTCGTGCTGCCGCCGGAGGCCGGCGGGATGCTCTCCCGGCCGCTGGTCTACACCGCGCTCACCCGGGCGCAGAAGCACCTGTCGATCGTGCACGCGAGCGGAGCGGCGCTGGCCCGGGCGGTGCGGGAGGTCGACGTCCGGCCGCGGCGCACCCGGCTGGCCCGGTTGCTGACGGAACTGGAAGGTTGATCACTGTCCGTTTGCCGTGGCGGTCACGTTGGGCAACGACGAGGCCATGGGCATCATCAGCTTCCTCGTGTTCGGTCTGGTCGTCGGCGCCCTGGCGCGCCTGATCAAGCCCGGCAAGCAGAACCTCAGCATCCTGGCCACCCTGGGCCTCGGCGTCGTCGGCTCGCTGATCGGCGGCGTCGTCGCCGTGGCGCTCGGCACCGGTGACTTCGGCGAGCTGAACATCATCGGCTCGATCGTCGCGATCATCGCCGCGGTGCTGCTGATCGGCGTCGCCGAGAGCATCACCGGCGGCCGCAGCTCGGCGCGGCACTGACCCCCGGCCCGGGGTGCTGACCGCGGTCAGTGCCCCGGGCAGCCCCGTGCGGCACACATCAGCCGGTGCATCGCCGGGGCGAGGTCCTCGGCCGAGGTGACCGGCCGGGCGAACGGGATGCGCACGTCCCGGCAGCAGCCGCGGGACCGCTCGATGCGCAGCCGGAACCCCCACCGGTCCAGCCCCAGCGGCCGGACGACGGCGCCCCGGCCCAGCCACGCTGCCGGGATCCGCGAGCTCAGCAGCGCCAGCTCCTCGGGGTGCGACTCCTCCAGGTGCCGCAGCGCGTCCTCCTCCAGCTCCACCAGCGGGTCGGGCTCGGCCGCCAGGAAGTCCGCCGGGTCGATCTCCAGGACGGCGCCGCTCTCCCCCAGCACGACCTCCGCCAGCTCCAGCGCGAGCAGCGTGGCCCCCCGGCCGACGTCCAGCAGCGCCGCGACCGGCGCCACCTCGGCGAAGGCGAGCGCCGCCTCGAGGGCTGACTCCCCCGTCAGCGCGGTCAGCCAGCCGGAGAGCCAGACCTGCCCGCGGACCGGGTCGCGCAGCGGGACCGGCGCATGGTCGGTGACCAGCAGCAGCGCGGCCAGGTCGCCGTCGGCGCAGTGCGTGACCGCGGTGCACACCTCGCCGCCGGTCGGCACGACGAGCAGCACCCGTCCGTCGGCCGTGACGGTGTGGGCGAGCACCCGGCTGCCGTCGATGCCGGCGGCGCAGACCGCGGCCGCGGGGCGGGCGGCGACCGTGCGGGCGCGCTCGGCGGCGGAGGGCCGGACCGGCTCCGCGGGGGGAACCTGGGCGGCAGGGCGGGTCGATCGCGTCATCGGTCACTCCGGGCTCGACCCGATCCATCGTCGGGGTAAGGTGAGCCTAACCGAACCCGGAGGTCCGTGTGAACCAGTCTCGCCCCAAGGTCCGGCGCAGCCGTGCGCTGGGCATCCCCCTCACCCCGAAGGACGTGCGCTACTTCGAGCGGCGCCCCTATCCGCCGGGCGAGCACGGGCGGAAGCGCAAGAACACCAGCGACTACAAGACGCGGCTGCTGGAGAAGCAGCGGCTGCGCGCCCAGTACGACATCAGCGAGACGCAGCTGCGCCGCGCTTCGACCGGGCCAAGCGCACCGGCGGCAAGACCGGCGAGGAGCTGATCATCGACCTGGAGTCGCGGCTGGACGCCACGGTGCTCCGGGCCGGCTTCGCCCGGACCATCTACCAGGCGCGCCAGGTGGTCAGCCACCAGCACGTCACGGTCAACGGCCGCCGGGTCGACCGGCCCAGCTACCAGGTGCAGCCCTACGACGTCGTGGAGATCGCCGAGCGCAGCCGGGAGAAGGCGCCGTTCCAGGTGGCCGCCTCCGGTGCGCACGCGGAGGCCCCGAAGTACCTCGAGGTGTCGCTGAGCCAGCTGCGGTGCGTGGTCGCCCGCCGGCCCCAGCGCTCCGAGGTCCCGGTGATCTGCGAGGAGCAGCTGGTCGTGGAGTACTACTCCCGCTGATCCGGCGACGGCGGGCCGCTGCTGCGCTGCAGAGCGCGCTGCGGCCCGCCGCGTCTGCGCCACCCGATCACGGCGGCGGTCATGATCCATGATCACGACCGACGGTGATCGACTTCGCAGGTCAGCGCGGTGCCGGGAGCCGCTCGCCGCCCCCGGCGGCCGTCAGGTGCGCAGGTCGTCCTCGTCGTCGGGCACGACCGCCTGCTGCTCGAGGACGTCGTACTCGTCGGCCTCGACCGCCGTGCCCCGGTAGCTGGACCCACCGCCGGGCACCGCGGTCAGGCGCTGTTCGATGACGTCGGCCTCCGGGACGCCGTCGCCCACGGGGCCCACCTCATCGGCGAGCTCGGGTCCGCCGGATCCCACGATCTGCTCCTGCTCCTGGCGGTCGGCCTCGGTCGCGTTCGGCTCGGTCACGGCCGTCTCCTTCCCGTTCAGGGGGCCCGGCGCGGTGCCGGACCCGCCGTCTCCCCTGCCCGCCCCCACGCGGCCTCACACCCCGGCCGGTGGACCGGTGGTGACGCCCACATGACCGCGGGCCCACCGACGGGCACAATCAGGCGGGTGTCAGCAGCCGCCGAGTACGAGTACGCCCCGCTGCGCATCCCGCCGGGCACCTCACGCTCGGCCGCCGCGCAGCTGATGAGCCTCCAGTCCGACACCGGCGGGTGGGAGCTGGCCAGGCTGCAGCTGCACGCCGACGGCAGCCGGAAGATCATCATGCGCCGGCGGATGCGACTGTCGTACCTCCCCCGCCCGATGATCTGAGGAAGGACCCCGTCGCCCCCCACCACTCGCAGGCTCGCGGCGGGCCCCTGCGACGGGGCCGTCAGGGCGTCAGCACGACCTTGCCGACGGTGGCGCGGTCGGCGATCGCGGCCATCGCCTGCGGCAGCTCGTCGAGCGGGCGGACGTCACCGACCAGCGGCGAGATCGCACCGGCGGTGAAGAGCCGGCACAGCTCCTCGTGCACGGTCCCGATCAACGCCGGGTCGTGCCGCCGGTAGAGCCCCCAGTGCAGCCCGACCACGCTGTAGTTCTTCACCAGCGCGTGGTTGGCCGGCGCCTGCGGGATGCGGCCGCTGGTGAACCCCACGACGACGATCCGTCCCTCGAAGGCGACGCACTTCCGGGACGCGTCGAAGACGTCGCCGCCCACCGGGTCATAGACGACGTCGGCGCCGTGGCCACCGGTGATCTCCTTGACCCGGGCGACGACGTCCTCGTCGGTGTAGTCGATGACGTGGTCGGCGCCCAGCCGGGTGCACACCTCGGTCTTGCGCGGTCCGCCGGCGGTGGCGATCACCCGGGCGCCGGCGGCCTTGCCGAGCTGGATCGCGGCCGACCCCACCCCGCCCGCTCCGGCGTGCACGAGCAGCCACTCCCCCGCCTGCAGGTGCGCCCGGCGGTGCAGCCCGACGTGCCCGGTCTGGTAGGTCAGGTGCAGGGCGGCGGCCTGCTCGTCGGGCATGGCGTCGGGCACCGGCCAGGCAGCGGCGGCGTCCATCAGCGCGTACTCGGCGAAGGCCCCCGGCCCGCCGGCCGGTGAGCCGAGCACCCGCTGCCCGCTGCCGACCACCTCCCCGCACAGCTCGACCCCGGGGACGAACGGCAGCGGGGGCCGCTCCTGGTACTCCCCCCGGACCATCAGCACGTCGGGGAAGTTGAGGCCGGCGGCGCGCACCCGTACCAGCAGCTGCCCGTTCTCGGGGACCGGTGGCTCGACGTCGTCGAGGGAGAGGACCTCGGCCGGGTCACCGAGGTCATGGACTCGCCAGGCACGCATCCCCCGACCCTGCCAGGTGCACAGTGACCCGGGTCACCCGGGTCGGCTGGCTAGAATGCGCACAGTCCACCAAGGGTCACGATCCGTGGCTGCGGACCCCAGGACGAGAGGCGGACGCAGGTGGATCGGGGAACGGCCCGCCGGCACGCACTCCCCCTGGGCATCCTGGTGGTGTTCGCCGTGGCCCAGCTGGCGCTGAGCCAGGGGCAGATCATCCTGGGGCTGGTCTGCGTCGCCCCGCTCACCGCGGCCACCATCCTGGGCCGGCGCGCCACGGCCGGCTACGGGGTGGCCGCCCTCGTCGTCGGCCTGCTGCTGGGCCTGCACGAGGACCAGTACCACCCGGACGCCCTGCCGGCCATGCTCGTCCGGCTGGCGGCGATCGTGGGGGGTGGCGTGCTCGCGATGGGCACCGTGACGCTGCGGCTGCGCCGGGAAGCGCTCCTCACCCGGCTCAGCGCCGAGGCAGCCGAGTCCCGCGTCGCCGTCGAGCTCGCCGAGTCCCTGCAACGAGCCCTGCTGACCGACCCACCTGCCGTGCCGGGCCTGCAGATCGCCGTCCGCTACCTGCCCGCGGTGAAGAACGCCCAGGTCGGCGGCGACTGGTACGACGCCTTCACACTCCCCGACGGTGCGACCATGCTGGTGATCGGTGACGTCGCCGGGCACGACGTCGCGGCCGCCGCGACCATGGCCCAGGCCCGCGGCGTGCTGCGGGGCATCGCGCTGACCGTCTCCGGCGGGCCGGACGGCACGTCACCGGCAGCGGTGCTCGGCGCCCTCGACGGGGCGCTCAGCCGACTGCAGCTGGACACCCTGGTCACCGCGGTGACCGCCACCGCCAGCCCGTCGCCGGGATCGACCGGGACGCTGCTGCGGTGGTCGAACGCCGGGCACCCACCGCCGGTGCGGGTGACCGCCGCCGGGCACGCCGAGCTGCTCGACCGGCCGGCCGAACTGCTGCTCGGGCTGACCGTCGACGTGCCCCGCACAGACCACCGGGCCGTGCTGTCCGTCGGGGACACCGTCGTCCTGTACACCGACGGCCTGGTCGAGCGGCGCGACGCTCCGGTCGACGCCGGCACCGACTGGCTGGTCGCGGAGCTCGGCCGCCTCGCCGACCAGCCGATCGAGCAGCTCTGCGACGCACTGGTCACCGGGATGTCCGGGCGGCTGGACGACGACGTCGCGGTGCTGGCCGTGCGCGTGGGCGCCTGACCTCAGGACTTCGCGGGCGGCAGCAGACGCCCGGGCAGTGTCGCGGTCTGCCCGTCGGCGGTCTTCGCGCTGGGCACCCCCGGGAACCGGAACGGGACCGCGCCGACGCCGGGCTGGACGACGTACGCGGCTCCCGGCCGGTCGGCCGTCCACGCCCCGAGCAGCGCCTCGGCCACCTCCTCGGCGCTGAGCACCGGGAAGTCGGCGGCCGCGAACGCCTGCCGGAGCGGGTCGATGATCGCGGTGTCGGCGAACCCGGGGCAGACCGCGGACAGGGTGATGCCGTCGTCCACCAGCCGGGGGGCCAGCGAGCGGACGAACGCCACCGCACCGGCCTTGGCGATGCTGTACCCGGGGTCGGTGGCCTGCGGTGCCAGACCCGCCAGTGAGGCGGTGACCACGATCGCGCCCCCGCCGGCGCGACGCAGCGCGGGCAGCGCCGCCTCCGTGCCGTAGACGACGCCGAGCAGGTCGACGTCGACCACGCGCAGCAGGTCGTCGACGTCCAGCGGCTGCCGCCCGGAGCCGGCGATGCCGGCGTTGAGGAAGACGGCGTCCAGCCGGCCGTGATCCACCTCGACCTGGGCGACGACGGCGGCGTTGGCGGCCCGGTCGGTGACGTCCAGCGGCAGGAAAGCCGCACCCAGGTCGGCCGCTGTCTGCCGCGCGCGCAGACCGTCGAGGTCGGCGAGCACGACGGTGACGCCCTGCCGGCGCAGCAGCGCGGCCAGTGCCCGGCCGAGGCCGCCGGTGCCGCCGGTGATCAGGGCGACGCTGCCCGGGGTGATCGAAGTCATCCCGGCATCATGCCCGCGCCCGTCAGGCCCCGCGCAGGAACCGGTCGAGCACCCGGATGCCGAACTGCATCGAGTCGATGGAGATCCGCTCGTCGATGCCGTGGAAGAGGGCGGCGAAGTCCAGGTCGGCGGGGAGCTTGAGCGGGGAGAAGCCGAAGCAGCGCATGCCGAGGGTCTCGAAGCTCTTGGCATCGGTGCCGCCGCTCATGGTGAACGGGACGGCGCGGGCGCCGGGGTCCTCGGCCTGCAGCGCCTGGACCATCAGGTCGACGCTCGGCCCGTCGAAGGTGGTCTCGACCGCCTGGTCGTAGGTGATCCACTCGCGCGTGACGCCCTCGCCGATCAGCTCGTCGAGCTGGGCCTCGAACTCCGCCTCCTGGCCGTAGAGGAAGCGGCCGTCGATCGTGGCACTGGCGGTGCCGGGGATGACGTTGGTCTTGTACCCGGCGTCGAGCATCGTGGGGTTGGCGGTGTTGCGCAGCGCCGCGCCGATCATCCGGCTGATGCTGCCCAGCCGGGCCAGCGCCTCGTCGGGGTTGTCCGGGTCGATCTCCACGCCGTAGGCGTCGCCGACCTCGGCGAGGAACTGCTTCATCGGCGGGGTCACCACGGTGGGCAGCCGACTGGAGCCGATCCGGCTCACCGCCTGGGCCAGCCGGGTGACCGCGTTGTCGTCGTGCACGAACGAGCCGTGGCCGGGGCGGCCCTGCGCGGTGAGCTTCATCCAGGCCAGCCCCTTCTCGGCGGTCTGGACGAGGTACAGGCGGAGGTCGTCGCGGACGGTGATGCTGAAGCCGCCGACCTCGCTGATCGCCTCGGTGCAGCCCTCGAACAGGTCGGCGTGGTGGTCGACCATGTAGTGCGCGCCGTGCCGGCCGCCGGCCTCCTCGTCGGCGACGAAGGCCAGCACGATGTCGCGGTCGGGCTTGACGCCGGTGCGGGCCCAGTCGCGCACCAGCGCGAGGGTCATCGCGTCCATGTCCTTCATGTCGACCGCGCCGCGGCCCCACACGTAGCCGTCACGCTGCTCGCCGCTGAACGGGTGCACGCTCCACTCGGACGGGTCGGCCGGGACGACGTCGAGGTGGCCGTGCACCAGCAGCGCCGGCCGGTCGCGGTTGGCGCCCTCGATCCGGGCGACCAGGCTGGCCCGGCCTGGCTCGGACTCGTGGATGACGCTACTGATCCCGACCTCGTCGAGCTTGCCGGCCACCCACTCGGCGGCGGCCCGCTCCCCCGCGCTGGTGGCGGTGGAGCCGGTGTTCGTGGTGTCGATCCGGATGAGGTCGGACAGCAGGTCCGCGACCTCGGCCTGGGCGGTGACGAGGGGCTGCGGCGGAGTCTCGGACATGCCGACGATGGTGCCACCGGGGCCTGTCCCGGGTCGCGGTCGGCCTCCGTTATGCTTGCCCACGGCGCCCGCGAGGGTGGCCCACCTGTCCGGGTGGCGGAATGGCAGACGCGCTAGCTTGAGGTGCTAGTGCCCTTTGCGGGGCGTGGGGGTTCAAGTCCCCCCTCGGACACCAAGTTGACCCCCACGACCTTCAGGTCGGCGGGGGTCCACCTGTTTCGGCTTCGACCGGTTCGCACGATGGCTTGAGGCCAGTTTGGGCCTGGAGTGGGGCCCAAAGTCTCGGATTCACAGGATCAGGTGGTCGACGCGTCGAGAAGTATCGGCCTGTCCCGCCCGTCAGAGAGCATGAGCGCGTGGACCCCGCCGACTTCCTCGTGAAGTACCCGACGCTGCTCCACCTGGCCGACGTCCGGTCGTGGCCGAGCATCGAACGTCACGGCCTGCTCAGTGCGGCCGAGATAGTGCGCCGCTGGCAGGTGCCGGCGGACCGCGCTGAGGCCCTCCTGACTCGTAAGCGGCCCGAGCCGGTCTTGCTCGAGCACCCTGAGCTGGGTGTGGCCGTACTGCGCGACCAGCACCCGCTTCGCGAGCACCTTCTGGCACCGGCGCTGACCGACGGCATGGACGTCGGGGACTGGCTGCGCCTGTTGAACGGCTTCGTCTTCTTCTTCACCAGCTCCGACCGCCTGCAAGCTCTGCGCTCGGCCTACCGCACCACCCCTGCTGTTCTTCTGACCGTCCGGACTCGGTCCCTAGTGCAGGAGCACGGCGCGAGGGTCCGGCTCGCCGGCATGAACACCGGCAATACCAGTCGCAGGGTCAAGGAGCGGGGGGCCAGTACGTTCCTCCCGATCCGCCGCTACGACCTGCGCGCCCGTGTTCAGGAGGTCGCTGTGATGGACGAGGTGTCGGACTTGCGCGACCACTTGCTTTCCGCGGAGTTGCTCCCAGCCGACGACTGAAGCGGCACAGTCAGCCGCGGCATCGGGTCGCGTCGCCCCGCACGACCGAAAGGCTCAGCCAAAGTCGCAACCTCGATCCCGCGCCGGTGCGAGCGGGAAGAGTGGGAGAGGCGCTTCCACCATTGGGTGAGGCATGACCGGCGCGGTCCGCGCGAGTTGGCTCCAAACCGGCTCAACACGATCCAGGGTGTAGTTGCGGTCTGAAGCCGCCGTTCTCGAGCAGGCTCCTGGCGATGTAGTTGGTGAGGTTGCGGAACCCGAGCGCCGAGCCGCGCAGATGCTCCAGGCGTCCGTTCATGGCTTCTGTCGGGCCGTTGCTCGTGCCGGGGCGGTCGAAGTAGGCCAGGACGTCCTCGGCGCGCTTCTTCAGGGTCCGCCCGAGGGTCGTCAGCTCGGTGAGCGCGGCCGGGACGCCGTGGCTGACGGACTCGATCAGCGTCGTCATGAGCCGCCGGCCCTTCGCGCGGTCGGGTTCGAGGTAGGCGCCGATCATGCGCTGGTAGATGCCCCAGGTCGCCTCGACCTGGACGTGCTCCTCGACGCCGAACAGCGCGGTGAGGCGTTGCTGCTGTCGGTCGGTGAGGAGGTCAGAACCCGTGTGCAGGGTGCGTCGGGCGCGGTAGAGCGAGCGGGTCGTCCTTGCGGCCTCGGTGGCCGTGCAGATCCTGCTGGACCCGGCGGCGGCAGCGGTCCAACGCGTCGCCGGCGAGGCGGACGACGTGGAACGGATCCATGACGGCGACGGCGTCGGGGAGCTCTTCGGTGGTGGCGGTCTTGAAGCCGGTGAACCCGTCCATCGCGACCACCTCCAGGCCCTTCCGCCAGGCCTCCGGCCGCTGGGTAAGCCAGGTCTTGAAGGCCTGCTTGGAACGGCCTTCGACCATGTCCAGCAGGCGGGAGGGCCCGGTCTTGTCGCGGACCGGGGTGAGGTCGATGATGACGGTGACGTACTTGTCGCCGTGGCGGGTGTGGCGCCAGACATGCTCATCAACCCCGATGACCGCTACGCCGTGGAAGCGGTCCGGGTCGCCGATCAAGACGCGCTTACCCTCGGCGAGGACGGCGGTGTTGGCGGTGTTCCACGACACCGCGAGGGCTTCGGCGATCCGAGCCACCGTGAGGTGCTGGACCACTAGCCCTTCCAGGGCCCAGCGCAGCGCGCGGCGGGAGAGCCGCGCCCGGGGTTCTGCGGCGCGGCTGGTGTCTTGACGCCAGACGTGGCCGCAGCCGGTGCACTGGTAGCGGCGGACCGTGACCAGCAGCGTCGTGGGCCGCCAGCCCAGCGGCTCGTGGGCCAGGCGGCGGGTCACGCTGTCACGCGGGGTGCCCTCGCAGCCGCAGCGCCTGCACCACTGGTCGGCCCCCACGACGCGGCAGGCCAGGACCGCGCGGTCGGGCTCGAGGCACTGCCCGAGGGCTTGCAGACCCAGCTTGTCGAGGCGGCAAAACGTGGTCAGGTCGGGGCAGGCGAAGGTGGCGTCAGGCACGCCGAGGTCTTTCTGGATGGGCGGTGTAGGAACTTCCACCCTCGGCAGGCCTCGACCTTCACCCGGGCACCGACGCGCGGGCCGGCGCCACCATTCAGCTCTGACAAGCGATCGAAGTAGCCTCAATCCCGGGCGGAGGGTGCGAGCAGCTCTCCGGTCCCATCGCCGCAGTAGACGCCCAGCGGCCAGGCTGAGCGCATCGCGGCGCCAGCCTCGCTGAGCGGAAAGCGGCGCCAGTGCATGCTGCAAACAGGAGAGTTCATGACGTTGTCCCCGGCCGCCCGGGTCGGCCTGGCCGGAGCGGCGGTGGTCGGGGTCGCCTTCGGTATGGCCCGGTACGCCTACGGGCTGACACTGCCCGACATCCGACAGGACCTGGGACTCTCCGAGCTGGTGCTCGGTCTGGTCGCCAGCGCCACGTTCGCCGGCTACCTAGTGAGCCTGCTGCTTACGGGGCCGCTCGCCACTCGCCGCGGCTCGCGTGCCCCGACGACCGTGGGCGGAGCCTGCGGCGCTCTGGGGGCGGTGATCGTCACGGTCGCGCAGTCTCCCTGGTTGCTCGCCGGCGGTGCCGTCCTGGCCGGCAGTGCGGGCGGCTGGGTCTGGGCGCCCTACTCCGACATCGTGACGCGGACGGTAGCCGAGCGGCAGCAGCCGAGGGCGTTGGCGATCATCACGACCGGCACCAGCGGCGGACTGGTCGCTCTGGGTACTCTGGCCGGCCTTGCCGCGCTGGGCTCATGGCGCCTGGTCTGGGGCGGCATCGCCCTCGCCGCCGTGGCTGCCGCCGTGGTGAACCTCCGGCTGGTGCCGAGAACCAGGCCAGCCCCACGCCCGGATGGGCGGCGCGGCACCTCCTCACTCGTGAGAGCGCTGCGGGTTCCGGCCGCCTACTCCGTCGTCTACTTCGCAGTCATAGTCATCTACTTCACCTACGCCGCGGACGTCCTCCAGCGGGACGACCTCCCGGCGGCAGCCGTCCCGGCCCTCTACGCGGCCATCGGCCTCACCGGCGTGGTTGCTGTATCGACCGGGGCCATCGCGAAGCGACTTGGCAGCATCAGGGTGGCGGCGCTAGGCCTGTTGACGGTGGCTGCGGCGCTGGCACTACTGGGGCTGGCCAGCGACTCCCTGGCCGCGACGGCGGCCTCGGCATGCATCTTCGGCGTGGGGTATATGACCGGGTCGGCGGTGCTCGCGGTCTGGACCGCCGAGCTGGTGCCCGACCGCGCAGGCACGGCGTTCACCGGGTGTCTGGTCGTGGGAGCCGTCGCCTCGGTCGCAGCGCCCGCCGTCGCCGGTGCGGTCATCCCTGGCCTGGGGCTAGGGACGCTGCTCGTCCTCACCGCCGCGGTGTCACTGCTCAGCGGGGTGGCACTGATGCTGCACGGGTCCTCGGGAGGGGGACCGTCAGCAACACCGAATCGTGAACCCCAGTGTCCCGCCAGTACTCGTCCCGCACACCCTCCATTGCGATGAGCCCGTTATGGGGCGAGTCAGCGTTTCGCACTACGGCGCTGACTGTGCCGACGTTACGAGTCGAACGAACTTGGGCCAGCGCGGGCAAGGTCCGTAACGCGTTGCTCCAGGTACAGGAGAGTTCTACTCGCTGGTGGAATCGGTGGTGGTTGTGGAGGGCATGGCCGAGCACCCGCAGAACCGCGAGCAGGTGAATCGGTCACCCAGGTCAAGGGCGTGCACGAGCAGATCGACGGGGTGCTGGGAGCGCTGGACTGCCTCCGGCGGACACAGTTCGCGTACGACGACACGGTGGACGCGGCGCTGCGATGAGCGCCGGGAGGTCGGTCAGGTGACCCATGCGCTGGCCGCGCGGACCCGGCCTCTGGCCGGGCCATCGTCTCCAGTGCTGGGACCGGACGTGTTGGCTGGGCACAGCCGCCGGTCCTGTTGTTGCCAACCATCCCCCGCCCCCTCCCGGCAAGGAGAAGTTTGCGGGCGGTGGAGGCCGTGGAGGTCAAGGTGGAGCGCCCGGAGCGCAGCGAGGACGTACGACCTTGACCGGAGCGGACGCGCCCGCAGGCTCGCCCTGCCGGGAGGGGAGCGGATCTCTTGCAGCGCCCGGCGCAGCCGGCGAGGTTGCGGAGTTCCTGCATTCCGGAGCCGAAGTTGCCATCGGCGGGAACCTGCATCAGCCAGTCGCTTCCGGACCATTCGAGGGTCACGGGAAGGCTGGCTTGCCCGCCGCCGACGAGGGCAATGGCCATGCTGATCATCGCGACGTCACCGGTGTAGGTCAGATAGGAGAACCCAGTGACCTGGAAGCCGCCGGGATCGTCTCCAATGACGTCGGCGGGGTCGTTGGCGAGCGCGTCCAGGACGATGTCGCGGCCGGGTCCCGGTGCGGTGAGGTCCTCGGCGGCCAGACCGACGAGCTCAGGATCGGTGGTGGTCGCCAGCCAGTTCACGGCGGCGAACAGCGCGCCAACAGGGTCGTGCGCGAAGCAGGTCCGCAGACCCTCGTCGGAGACCATGCCTGGTCCCGCGCCGTCAGGGTCGGTCGGGGTGGCGAGGGTCCCGACCAGCTCCCAGTCGCTATCGGGGGCGACGACAGGGGGCAGCTGGTCACCGGCGGGTTGATCGCACTCCCCTGAGCTGGGCGCCGAGGAGGGTGCCGGTGCCGATGAGCTCGACCTGTCGGCCTGCGGGGCCGGGCCGCGGTCGTCCTCGCCTTTTGCTCACGGCGATAACGATGACCGCGACCACGATCAGGCCCACGACGAGCGCCGCGGCGATGAAACCGCGGCGGGCGAAGGGGCTGGTCTGCTCGGGCTCGGTCACGGGTCCGCCAGGGGCGCAGGCGGGGTGGGCCGGGCTCAGACGATGGCGCCGACGAGCGCGGAGGCGCCGCCGATGACGATGGAGCCGGCGAGCACCCAGCCCAGCTTGGAGGCGTGCTCGCCGCCCTCCCCTCGGCGACCCGCGAAGAGCATGCCGATGCCGGCGACGATCACGCCGACGACGCAGAGCGCGACGGCGATCCAGGCGACCCCGTTGACGATCGTCACCACGCCCTCGGAGCCGGGCGGGGCCACGCCCTCACCCGGGTCGATGACGGCGAGGACGTCCGTGCCGGCGGCGGTGAGGGTGGAGGCGAGGTTCACGGTCGGCCTTTCTGGTTGGAGTGATCGGGACCGGTCAGCGGTGGTGCCGAGCGGCGTGGTCGGATGTGGGACAGGTCGTGGGCCAGCTGGCGCAGGGACCGGGGGACGTCGGCTGCGTCGACCAGGGGGAGTTCACCGGGCAGCTTCGGCTCGGCCAGCCGCAGCCCCTCCTCCCACGGCAGGGACCAGGAGTGGGGGAACCCGCCGGCGACGACCTGGGCGAAGTCGCGCAGCTGCTTGGGCAGACGGCCGGGTGCATCGGGCACCAGAGCCAGGCCCAGCAGCTCCACGTCCGGGGTGGCACCGGCAGCCCACTGCTGGGCAGCGCGCTGAGCCGCGCGCAGCCCGGCCAGGTGGGTGCGGGCCACCAGCAGCACCCGGGGCGGGGCGCTGTCTGCGTGGTCGGCGCGTGGCCAGCGCCGGTCGGTGCCGGTGCCGGCCAGGGCGACGGCCAGGGTGGTCTCCCCCGCGCCACCGTGGACGCCGGCCACCCACAGCCGGTCATCGGTCGGCACGTCCCAGACAGCCAGCCCGTGCACCGGAGCGTTGAGCCCGGGCTGAGGGGCCGCCGGCCCGGTCGCGTGCTGGACGTCGAGTGAGGGGGTGAGCTGAGTCGCCGTCGTCACGGAGTCCTTCCCGGCAGCCATCGGCTGCCCGTGGTCGTCGGGAGTTGGCGGGGAGGCCGTTGCAGGCCGCACTCATCCGGCGCCAGTCGGCTGCCACGAACGCACTGGTCGAGCAGGCGGTCAACCGCGGTGGAGCCCCGTCGGACGTCCTGCTCGGCATCGCCCGCGGGCTGCTGGACCTGCTGACCAGCGAGACGTCGCTGGCCCTGAACCGTGCGGCCATGACCTCGTCGACGCTGGCTGTCGTGCTCCTGCGCCACGGCCGGCACACCACCGGTCCGCTGGTCGAGGCCTACCTGTCCAGGCTCGCCGACGACGGTGTGCTCGAGATCGAGAACCCAGGCAGCGCCTTCGCTCTCTTCTACGGGCTGGTCATCCAGGACGTGCAGATCCGCGCCCTGCTGGGTGAGGCGCCGCCGAGCGGCCCGGACCGGCAGCGGCGGGCCCAGGTGGCAGTCGATGCGTTCCTGCGCCTCACCCAGGCCTCCCGGCACCCCCGGTCGGACTGAGGACGGACACGCTCCGGGGGGCGCCTGACCGGGGCGCAGGGTCGGGGGCTGACCGACGTGCCGGGGCAGTCCGTGGCGACACCGGCGGATCCGTCAGCGGGCGCCTCGCAGACGTGTGCGTATGTACCGTGTCGCCCCTCGGACACAGCAGACAGCCCCCGCGGTCATCGACCGTGGGGGCTCTGTCGTTGGCGGTCGCGACGACCCCGACGTGCCGTGCCTGTGGACAACTCCCGTCGGCGTCGCACCGTGCCGCGACGCTGACTGACATGTCTCCCGTCCTCCGTTCTCCCGTGCTCATCACGTCCGCCGCCGAGCTCAGCCTCTGGTGGGCCGAGGTGCTGTCGGAGCCAGATGCGCCCGATCACGCTTTGTCGTTGCTGTGGCTCGACTCCACTGGCCACCGGCTCGGGCGCGTGCTCTCCGTCCCTGGCGTCACCGTGCAGCCCGATCGACGGGTGATCGGCTTTGTCCGGCATCTGCGCGACGTCATGGTCGAGGACTCGGGCGACCCGGTGCATCTCGCCCTCGCCCTCGCGCTCAGCCGCTCCGGCCGTTCCGTACTGGCCGGGACAGACCGCGAGTGGGCGGCGGCGCCGCGCGCCGGCCTGGACACGGGTGGCGACGCCACCTGGAGCCTGCACGTTGCGACGGCACGCTGGATCACCCCCGTCGTCGAGCCTCCGGCCACCAGGTTCCACCCGCACCGTCTCGCCCGGCGTCCACCGGGAGACCTCCTTGACCGCGACTGGCTGCTTGACCAGGATTAAGATCATGACGACGCAATCGCTGGCGGCGGTGAAGGCGCACTTCAGCCAGGTCATCGACGAGGTGTCCGGCACACACGAGCGGGTCACGGTCACGAAGAACGGCAGTCCGGTCGCCGTCATCCTCGCCGTCGAGGACTACGAGTCGCTGATGGAGACGCTGGAGGTCCTGTCCGACCCTCGCGCCAGAGCGGACATCCGCCGGGCGGAGGACGAGATGGCCGACGGTGAGGTCTACGACGAGGCCCAGGTGCGGGCAGCCCTCGCTGCCCGTCGCGGGTGAGCGACAACCGGACCTACACGGTCGTCCTGTCGGCAGCCGCCAAGCGAGCCATCGAGCGCGACCTCCCGGAGCCCGTGGCCGTCGCGGTCGTCGACTTCCTGTACGGCCCGCTCGCCTCCGATCCCCACCGCGTCGGCAAGCCGTTGCGATTCGAACTGGAGGGCTACTGGTCGGCCCGTCGCGGCCAGTACCGCGTCATCTACTCCATCCGCAACGACGAGGTGCTCGTTCGAGTCGTGCGCATCTCGCACCGTGCCGACGCCTACGGCTGATCGGGTCCGCCCGCGTGCGCTGTGGCAGGCGTGTGCGGGAGTACCGTATCGCCCCTCGGACACAGCAGACAGCGCCCGCGGTCATCGACCGCGGGCGCTCTTTGCATCTCCTGGTGTCGGCCCGGCCCGTCGACGTCTGGAAGACCGCTCCGGCCGTTCGCTGGACTTCGAGCTCGGAATCGTCGCGGCGGGCGTCCTCCGGCACTCCTGACCGCCCCCGGCCGATGCCCCCGCTCGGCGAACGGCGTGCCGTAGTCGGCTCATCCCCAGGCGCTGGGGTCCTCCGGGCCGGGCGGCGACATCCGGGCCTTCAGCCGGACGGTGGGCAGCGGTGGCGCCGGCAACCGCTGCACGTCCCCGCCGTAGCCCTCGACCTGGCCGAAGCGGTCCGAACGGGCCTCCCACTCGTCGCGGTAGCCGGCGATCTCCTCGTGGGTACGGCCGATGAAGTTCCACCACATCACCACCGGTTCGCCGAACGGCTCCCCGCCCAGCAGCATGACGCGGGCCGGCCGGTCGCCGGGATTGGTCAGATGCAGCCGTGCCGCGCCGGGCGCCACGTAGCCCAGCTCAGCGCGGGCCAGCTCGGCGCTTCGCAACACGACCGGCCCCTGGTCCACGAGCACACCGTGCTCGAACCCCGGGTCGACGTCGAGGTGCAGCTCCGTGCCCGGGTCGAGCACCAGCTCGGCGCCGAGCAGCGGGCTGTGCGTGGGCACCGGCGAAGTGTGCCCGGCGAGCGTGCCGACCAGCACCCGGGCGGTGGCGCCGCCCAGCGGCAACGGCTCGGGGACGTGGTGCACGAAGGACCGCGGCAGGTGCCGCGCCGACTCGGGCAACGCCGTCCACAGCTGGACACCGTGCAGCGTGCCGCACTCGGCGGTGGACACCTCCGAGTGGGCGACCCCGGAACCCCCGGTCATCAGGTTCAGCTCACCGGGCCGGACGACGGCGTGGACCCCGGTGGTGTCCCGGTGCTCGATCGCGCCGCTGAACAGCCAGCTCACCGTCTGCAGCCCGGTGTGCGGGTGCGGCGGCACGTCCATGCCACCGGTGCGGGACACGTCGTCGGGTCCGTAGTGGTCGGCGAAGCACCAGGCACCGATCAGGGACCGCGCCCGCTGCGGGAGGGTGCGGCGCACCGTCATCGCGCGCGGGCCGCCGAGCGGCACCTCCCGGCTGGTGATCACCTCGACGTCGCCCACGGCACGAGCCTGGCACACGAGCTCGCGCCCCGGGGACATGGCGGAGCGGGCCCGGGACCAGCGACCCGACGACCCGACGACCCGACGCCCCAGCGATCGAGCGGCCCGACTTCCCGAGGATCAGGCCAGACCGAGCTGGGCGAGGACGTCGGCCTGCGGTGGGGGCGGCCGGAGCCTCATCTGACATGGTCCTGATCTGCGCCGGCGATGAGAGGCGGCCCAGTGCACTCCCCAGTACCCGACTACCTGACGGAGATCTTGGAGGCCTGCGGCGACGACGCGGGCGCCTTGGCCGACTACATCCCCGAGCTGGCGTCGGCCGACCCGGACCGGCTCGCCGTGTGCCTCTCGACGATCGACGGGACGCTCTACCGTGCCGGCGACAGCAGCACCGAGTTCTCCATCCAGTCGATCTCGAAGCCGTTCGTCTACGCCCTGGCCCTCGCCGAGCGCGGGCTGGACGACGTCCTGGAGTGGATCGGCGTGGAACCCAGCGGCGAGGCGTTCAACGAGCTCTCCCTGGAACGGGAGTCGAGGCGGCCCCGGAATCCCATGATCGACGCCGGGGCGCTCACGGCACACGCCTTGATCGGCGACCCCGGGGACGACGTCGACACCCGGGTGGAGCGGGTCCGGCGGCTGATCTCGGACTTCGCCGGCCGTGAACTGCACGTGGACCGGACGATCTACGAGTCGGAGATGTCGCAGGCCTACCGCAATCTGGCCATCGCCAACATGCTCCGCAGCTACGGCGTGATCACCCAGGATCCGTGGGACGTGGTCCGCGGCTACACCCAGCAGTGCGCGATCTCGGTGACCACGGCTGATCTGGCGACCACGGCGGCCACGCTGGCTGCGGGTGGTGTGCAGCCGATCACCGGCAAGCAGGTCGTGCCGGTGGAGGTGGCCCGACAGGTGCTGAGCGTGATGATGAGCTGCGGCATGTACGACGCGGCCGGGGACTGGATGACCACGGTCGGGTTCCCGGCAAAAGAGCGGTGTCTCCGGAGGCATCCTGGGGGGTGATGCCCGGGCAGCTCGGGATGGCCACCTTCTCCCCGAGGCTGGACCCCCACGGCAACAGCACGCGGGGGGTCACGTTGTGCACCCGCATGTCGGCCGACATGGGCCTGCACATCATGCAGGCCCCGGAGCCGGCGCGGTCGACGGTGCGACGGGACCGAAGGCTCCGTGGGCCGGATGGCTCCCTCGCACGCGTGTGCAGCCTGCAGGGCTCGATGCAGTTCAGCAGCACGGAGAGGGTGCTGCGGACGGTGACCGACGGCGTCCCCGTGGCGGTGTTCGTCCTGGACCTCCGGCGGGTGTCGTCGGTGGACGACGTCGCTCGACGCATGCTCGCAGAGATGCTCCGCCGCCTGCAGCTGGACGGCGCCGAGGTGGCGCTGCTGGATCCGGACCGCTGTCTGGACCTGTCCGAGCAGGAGGTCGTGCAGCTCCCGGGACGGTGGAGCTCGCTGGCTCGACTGGAGGGCTACGAGCGGGTCTGACGTCGTCCGGCCCGGAGTCCGGGGCCGGGCGACGGGCGCCTGCGTCAGCCGAGCAGGCGGCGGGCCGTCACGAGCGGCTGCCGCACGCACCACCGGGCGACCCGGAGGCCGAGGTGCCAGAGGTCGGGCCACTCGGGCGGCCGGGTGGCCCCCACCGGGGATGACCGGGGCGTCGGCGCGACGGCCGCGTCCGCCCGGGACACCAGGATGTCGGCTGCGGACCGCTGTCGCGTGGCCCGCAGGGAGGCGAAGGACGGGATGGCCGGCGCGGACGACGACTCCTGGTCGTCCGAGGGGACCGACGGGCCGCGGCCGACCGACCCCGGTCCCGTTCCTCCCGCGTTCTCCGCCATGCCACGCGACGCTAGTCGCCGGGGAGCGCCCCGGCCTTCCGGGTGCCGCCACCCGGCCGGCTGGAACACCGGGAGCGTCGAGCCGTTGAGAAAAGATGAACGCTCAACTTCATGCCGCCAGGAAGAGGCTCACCATGACCACGCACACCGACCGGGGCGCGGACCGCCGTCCCCACTCCGCCGTCGCCACGCGCGGGGTGGGGGCATGACCACGCTGGGCATCCTCGGCGCCGGCAAGGTGGGCACCGTGCTGGCCCGCCTCGCGGTCGGGGCCGGGTACGACGTGCTGATCGCCGGCTCGGGCGACCCGGCGAGGATCGCCTTGACCGTCGAAGTGCTCGTGCCGGGAGCGACCGCCACGACGGCGGCTGCCGCCGCGCGCGAGGCCGATGTCGTCGTCCTCGCCCTGCCGCTGGGCAAGCACCGCACGCTGCCCGTCGATGCCCTGGACGGGAAGCTGGTCATCGACGCGATGAACTACTGGTGGGAGGTCGACGGAATCCGCGACGACCTCACCGATCCGCGGACCTCGACCAGTGAGGTCGTGCAGGCCTTCCTGCCGAAGGCCCGGGTGGTGAAGGGGTTCAACCACATGGGCTACCACGACCTCGAGGGCGGAGCTCTCCCCGCCGGCGCCCCCGGCCGGAAGGCGATCGCCATCGCCGGAGACGACGCGACCGACCTCAGCGTGGTTGCCCGGATCGTCTCCGACCTGGGCTTCGACCCGGTCGTCGCCGGCCCTCTCGCGCACGGCGTGCGCCTCGAGCCGGGTACCGAGCCCTTCGGCGCCGACGTCGACGCCGAGGAGCTGCGCGCGATGATCGACCGCTTCGCCACCTCCGACCGCGGCCGGGAGGTCATCGCCGCCCGGCGGTGACGGCCTCCTCCGAGCACGGCAGGGAGTCGGACGGCGGGTCCCGTTAGGGTCGCGCGTGTCCTTCGCCGAGCTCGACCGGCCGTTCGTCATCGCCCACCGCGGCGGCTCCCTGCAGGTGCCCGAGCACACGATGGAGGGCTACCGGTTCGCCGTGGCCCAGGGCTCGGCGGTCATCGAGCAGGACGTGTCGACACTCGCCGACGGCGCGCTCGGCGTCATGCACGACGGCACCGTGGACCGGATGACCACCTCCACCGGGAACGTCGCCGATCACATGTCGGCGTCGTGGAGGCAGCTCGAGATCGACGCCTCGGTCATCCTGGGCGGAGGCTGGCCCGACGGGCTGCGCCCTCCCCTGTTCGAGGAGGTGCTCACCGAGTTCGGCAACGTGGTCCTCCTCTGCGCGGAGGCCAAGAGCGGCGATGCGATGGGGCCGATGATCGACGCGCTCGACCGCCACGGGGTCAGCCCGGCGTCCGTGCTGCTCCAGTCGTTCGCCCTCGCCGACTGCCGGCTGGCGCGCTCGCGGGGGTGGGAGGTGATCTGGCTCGGCAGCACCGACGTCGCCCGGGCCGCCGCCGAGGGCATCGGCTGGATCGGTCCGCCGGCGGACCGCGTGACCCCGGCGGTCTGCACGGCGGCACATGCGGCGGGGATCGAAGTGGCCTGCTACACGGTGAACCGCCGACACCAGCGGGACGCCGTCCTCGCTGCCGGTGTGGACGCGATCTTCTCCGACGACCCCAGCTACCTCGCCGACGACGGGTGCCGTCGCACCTCGGACCTGTTCGCCGATCAGACCTGGCTGCCCGGGATGCTGCCGGACACCAGCCGCGGCCGGTTCTTCCCGGACGACCGGTCCTGGGGCTTCGACGTCTCCGACACCGTCCACTCGACGCTCATGGGCTTCCTCGCACCGCCGGACCCCGAGGCGTTCACGCTGGACCTCGACGTCCGGGTCGACCAGCTCGGGGCAGGCAGCCGCGGGAGCGGTGCGTTCGTCTTCCTGAGCACCGACGACCACCGGTACCGGCCGTCATCCGGCTCGTCGCCCGGCGCCAACGGCTACTGCTTCCTCGTGCGGGCAGACGGCACCCTGGACATCAGACGGGTCGTCGATGGTGTCGCCGCCACCCTGGCGTCCTCGACGCGGGGAACGGCCCCACAGCCGGGCAGCTACGTTCAGCTGCGGATCACCGTCACCGGCGCGGACCTCGCCGTCACGCGCACGGACACCGACGCCGAGGTGCTGACGGTGGCGGACACCACCTGCCGACCCGCGCCCGTCGTCCACCTCGGCAGCGCGTTCGCCGGGGTCCGTTTCAGGAACGTGGTGTTCACATGACCGACCCGCAGGAACGTCCGGGCCACGGCCCCGCCGACCCGGACGGCTACCTCATCGAGCTCGCCCCGGACGGCTACCGGTGGACCTGCCGCGCCGACGGCCGCACCGCAGGTCCGTTCGGCAGTCGCGAGGACGCCGTCGCCTCAGCCGAGGCGGATCAGACCGCCGGGTGATCCGCGGAGGTCCGGTGGGCGAGCGCCTGGCGGCGGCGTCACACAGCGTCCTGATCGGCCCGCGATGCGTCTACCCGCCGGCGGCGGACCTCGATCAGCACGCTGGCGAGGAGCACCACCGACACGACGACGGCCCAGCGGGCCAGCATGGGCAGGTCGAACGCGAGATCGAGGACGGCGATGCCGGCCAGGGCGACGAGCACGACCACGAGAGTGCGGAGTGCTCCCGGGAACCTGGTCATCGTCCGACCGTGTCGGTCGGCACCCGCCGACCACTGGGGACACCACCGGGGCACCAGGCGTCCACTGCGGGCATCGACCAGGGGCCCGGTGCCGTGATGACATCGTCATGCCGGAGGCGTGACAGCACGCACTCAGCCGGAGCTCCGCGGCCCGGTGGGATGGGTTCATGAACTCCGAGTTCGTCGAAGACCTCCTCACCCAGCTCACCGAGTTCGCCGCCGGACTGGAGCAGTGGCAACAGCTCGGCGCCCTCCTGCTCTTCGGCGTGATCCCGTTCGTCGAGTCCTACCTGGGCAGCTTCATCGGCACCGTCGTCGGCGTCGACCCGCTCTTCGCCGTGCCCGCCGCCGTCATCGGCAACATCGTGGCCACCTTCCTGACGATCGCCCTCGCCAGCGGTGTCCGAGACGCCGCCACTTGGGGTCGGCCGGGCAGGGACACGTCCCAGCGCAAGCAGAAGATCGCCAAGTACTTCGAGCGTCTGGGTGTTCCGGGTGTCTCACTGCTCGGTGCGACCCTCCTGCCCACGCAGATCACAGCGCCGACCCTGATCGCGCTCGGCGCGCGCAGAGGTGCCGTCTACGCGTGGATGGGCATCGCGATCACCGTGTGGGGCATCGCCTTCGGCTTCTTCGGGGACCGCGTCGTCGCCTGGTACGGCTGAACCCCCGATCCACCATCGCCCGTGGCCGACCTCGACCGCTCTGTCGTCACCGACGTTCCCGGCGGACGGCATCGACCACCGCGGCCGGAGGTGCAGCTGCGGCACGAGGCGCCGGGGCTGCGCACGAAGGACGAGCAGGACTTCGACGCCTGCCTGCCGCTGCTCGAGGGTGCGGACCAGGCATGGCTGGCGGACGCTCTTCGGCTCGCGCGTCCCGGCCGCCCCTGGCTCGACCGGCTCTGACCCACCGACGTCCGAGGGCCGCGGTGACCAGCTGTCCGGTGCACGCCTCGTGCCGGTGGTGACCACGACGGGTGCCGTCGGCCGGCGGTCGCGGCGCGCTCGCCGGGGTCAGGTCACGTGCCGTTCACGGCACCGTGGCTGCGCCACGATGCTCACGCGAGGTCCACCCGCACGTCGTCGCCCCGGTGCAGCAACGGGGTCGCTTCCGCGAGGAACCGTGCGCGTGCCTCGTGGGCCGCGGCCCTGACCGGCCGTCCCGTGGCGTCCACCACCCGCCACCACGGCACGTCGCGACCGTCCCTGCGCAGGACCTGACCGACGGCGCGCGCACCGGTGCCCGCCGCCTCCGCGACGTCGCCGTAGGTCATCACGCGCCCGCTGGGGATCGAGGACACGGTGCGCAGCACCCGCTCGGCCACGTCGTTCACGATGTTCCCCGCACTGCCGCGTCCGCGCTCTCCAGGACGAACCACTCGGGTGGAGAGAGGACCCCGTTCGCCTGCACGGTGACGGAGTGCGACCCCGGGTGGTACGTCCGGGTGGTGATCGGGCGGAAGGAATGGGTCTTCGTGACGACGGTGCTGCCGCCGGCGGCGATGCGCCGTGACCCGAGCTTGAAGGTCTTGGGGCTCACGGACCCGTTGGCGCGCTGGAACCCGAGGGAGTAGTCGATCGCCACCGTCGCGTCCGTCTCCCCGTCGTTGGTGACGACGGCGGTGAACGTGAGCTCCCCTCCCCAGGGGACGACGTCACCGGCGAGCCGCGGCCGGTCCACGTGCAGGTCGTTCCCGGTGAACCCCACGAGTGCCAGCGCGGTGCGGTCGGCTCGCTTGATCAGCGTCCTCAGGCCGTGCCGGAGCACCCCGGGTGTGTGGGCGTCCGGGTCGCCGGCCCACGCGGCGGCGATCTCCGTGACGACGGAGGGATCGACGCGACTGAGGTCGTTGAGGTGGTTCGCGACCGAGCGACGCACGTACCCGGCCGGGTCGCGGTAGGTGGCGTCCAGGATGCCCCGTGTTGCACGGGGATGGGCCAGCAGCCACGGAACCCGTCTTGCCCAGGGCAGGTACGCGCGCGAGCCCTCGGTGGCGAGTCGCCGCACGTGCTCGCTGTCGTGCCCCGTCCAGGTCTGCATGATGCGGAGGCCGCGCTGGGGTCGCGCGTTCAGCAGCTCGCGGACGGCGAACTCGCCCGTCAGCCCGACGGTGAGCCGGGCCAGGAGATCCATGGCGGCGTCGAAGTGCCGCGCAGACCCGGACTCGAGCGCTCTCGAGGCGAGGAACTCCGTGGTGGGCCAGATCATCCAGCCCTCGAAGCGCGGCTCGTCCAGCAGGTCGAGCACCACCCGCTCGGCGGTGGGGAACCCCGCCGGGACGTCGCTGAGGAGCGCATCGCGGACGACGTCCACCCGCTCCCGGAGGCGGACACCCGCCACGGCACCCTCCGCCCGGACCAGAGCGGGGAAGTCGCCGGTGGGCGCGACCGCCTCCAACGCAGCCCGCAGCCGGCCGACGACGACGGGGCTGATCAGCTCGTCCGTGGCGCCCACGGCGACTCCTCCTCTCCTGGAGCACGTCCCCTGCGTCCGGTCCGGTGCTAGACCGTCGGGACGGTCCCGCCGTCGATCACGTACTCCGCGCCGACGATCGCCGACGCCTGGTCGGACACCAGGAAGGCCACGAGATCGGCGATCTCCTCCGTCCTCGCGAAACGGCCGAGCGGCACTCCGCCGAGGTCGTCGAAGATCCTCTCCTTCGCCCCCTCCCGGCTCAGCCCGTTCCCCTCCGCGATCCGGTCCACGAACCTCTCGTAGGCCTCGGTCTCGATCCCACCCGGACTGATCGCGTTGACCCGCACACCCTGCGGCGCGAGTTCGTTGGCCAGGCCCTTGCTGTACGTGCGCAACGCGGCCTTCGCCGCCGCGTACGCGAGAGACGCGTCGTACTGCGGCAGCTGCCGCTGGATGGACGTGAAGTGGAGGACCACACCGTGCCCGGCCCGGATCATCGCGGGCAGCAGCGCTCGATCCAGCCGCACGGCGCCGAGGAAGTTGAGCTGCAGCTCGGTCATCCACTGCTCGTCCGTGATCACCGCGAACCCCCCGGACGGCGTGGACGCTCCTCCCACGACGTGCACGAGGACGTCGACACCACCTGCCTGCTCGATCCGCGACGCGACGAGCGCGGTGCCCTCGACGGTCGAGGTGTCGGCCGCGATGAAGCGGTCGGGGAACTCGTACCCGTCGGGCATCGTCCGGGCCGTCACGTGCACGTCCGCGCCGAGTGCGCGGAGCCGTTCAGCCACGGCGCCACCCGATCCCTTCGACCCGCCGGTGACGAGCGCTCGACGCCCGTCCAGCCGTCCGCGGTCCACGCTGCCCATCTCTGCTCCTTCGTCGTCGTCATCCACGCCCGGGCTCCGAGGACGCCTTCGTTGTGCGCGTGCCCCGCCGGTGCTCGCCGACGACCACCACGCCGTACCGCTCGCCCGGTGTCATGTCGCGCTGTTCGCTCGTTGCCTCAGGAAGGTGGCGGTCCGCCCACCGGCGACGGGCCGACCGGGGATCGCCGCCGGCGCGCCCGCGGACCGCGCCAGTGGCGCTGCAGGGCGAGCACCCGGACGACGAAGATCGCGGCGGCGACCCCCGCGCCCAGCGCCGGGCCGTCGGCGTCGAAGGTCGAGGCGACGCCGACGACGAGCGCCCCGGCCACCGCCGGCATCGCGTAGAGCTCGGAGTCCGGCCGGAACAGCGCCGGGGTCTCGCGGGCGAGGACGTCGCGGAGCACCCCGCCGCCCACGGCGCTCGTGACCCCGAGCAGGGCGGCCGCCACCGGCGCGAGCCCGTGATCGAGGGCCTTCTCGGTCCCGGCGACGCAGAAGAGCCCCAGGCCGGCCGCGTCGAAGACGAGCAGGGGCCTGCTCAGCCGCCCGAACCAGGGGTGGGCGACGGACGTGACCGCGGCCGCCGCCAGGGCCACGACCAGGTACTGCCACCCGGTGAACGCCGGAGGCGGCGTGTCGCCGAGCACCAGGTCCCGGACGATGCCGCCGCCCAGCGCGGTGACCACCGCCAGGATCGCGATCCCCACCACGTCGTAGTCGCGGCCGATCGCCATCAGGGCGCCGGAGATCGCGAAGGCGAAGATGCCGATCAGGTCGAGGACCTGCATGTCGTCACCGACCTCCAGGCGGCTGGGGAGCGGAGCCGTGCCCACCGTCCCGCCCCTCCGACAGCCCGGCTGCCGGAGGGGCGGGACGGTCGTGAGGCAGCGGCTCAGCCGGCCGTCGCGCGGGCGGCCTGGAGGATCAGGTCGGCGACCGCGCCGGGCCGGGACACCGCGACGGCGTGGGAGGCGTCGACCTCGACGACCGTGGACTGCGCGCGCTCGGCCATGAAGACCTGCGCCTCGGCCGGGACCGCGAGGTCCTGCCGCGTGACCAGGGTCCAGGACGGGATCGTCCGCCAGGCCGCCGCCGTCGCCTTCTCCTCCAGCGCCTCGCTGGTGATGGGCCGCTGCGTCGCGACCATCAGCTCGGCGACCTCCGGGGGCACGTCCGCGGCGAACACCTGCCGGAACTTCTCCGGCTGGATGTACAGGTCGGTCACCGTGCCGCCGTTCCCGTCGGGGACGGGAACGGGGTCCAGCGCGGACCCCAGTTCGTTGCCGGGGAACTTCCCGGCCAGCTCACCGGTGCTCTCGCCTTCCTCCAGCAGGAAGCTCCCACGTAGACGAGCGCCCGGACGCCGGGGTGCCCGTCGGCCGCCACGCTCATCACCGAGCCGCCGTAGGAGTGGCCGGCCAGCACGATCGGGCCGCGCACCTGGTCCAGGATGCTGCGCAGCTGGTCGGCGTCGTAGCGCAGGCCCCGGAGCGGGTTCGCCGCGGCGATGACCGGGTGGCCGTCGCTCCTGAGCTGCTCGATCACCCCGTTCCAGCTCGCGGACTCGGCGAAGGCGCCGTGCACGAGCACCACGGTGGGCTTCTCCCGGGCCGGCGGGCGCTCGTCGTTGGTGATGGTCATCGTCGTTCCTCTCGATCCGCAGCGACCGGAACGACCGGAGTGGCCGCCTCAGCGCTGATATATCGACCGTAGGAAGCGGCTCTCCCTGCTCGCGTACGTCAGATGACGGCCCATCCGACTACCCGTCGGCCAGGCAAGCGGCTCGGTGTCCGATCCCCACGCCCGGCTCTCGGCTGTGCGGCTTGCCGCGAGGTCACGGAGCGGCGCAATATATTGCGTGGCCACTCCCGCGACTGCCCCGAGCTTCGATCGCAGCCTGCTCCGCGACGACGTGTACCGCCGACTCCGCGATGCCATCGAGAACGGCACGTTCGAGCCCGGTGAGCAGCTCAAGGACAAGGAACTCGCCGCGTGGCTCGGCGTCAGCCGGACCCCCGTCCGCGAGGCACTGCTGCGCCTGGCGCAGAGCGGGCTCGTCCTGGCCCAGCCCGGCCGTTCGACCATCGTCAGCCCGCTCGACGTCCGGGAGGTCCGAGACGCCCGGGAGGTCGTCGCCGCGATGCACCAGGTGGCCGTCCGCGAGGCCGTCCCCTTCCTCACCGAGGCGGACGTGGCCACCATGCGCGACGCCAACCGCCGGTTCGCCGCCGCCGTCGAGAGCGGCGACGTCGAGGCCGCCGTGCGGGCCGACGACGAACTGCACGGCGTGCCCGTGGCCATCTGCGGCAACCGCGCGCTGGCCACGGTCCTCGAGCAGTTCACCCCCACGCTGCGCCGGGCGGAGCGGCTCCGGTTCGGCTCCACCCAGGGTCACGCATCCGTCGCGCAGCACGACGAGCTCATCCGGCTCTGCGCCGCCGGCGACGTGGCGGGCGCGGCCGCCGTCGCCTTCGGAACCTGGCACAGCCTGCAGACCGATGCGGGGTCGACCGCCGACTCCCCGGACGCGGACGGTTGACTGCCGGGCGACGGCCACCAGCCGCTGAGCATCGTCGTGCGTCGGGGAAGCGCCTGCTCCGGCGTACGGCGGTCCGGCCACCGACCGTCAGGTCCCCGGCGCGGGAAAGGACACCCGCACGGACAGGCCGCCCTCCGGCGGCGCGGAGAGCTCCAGCGCCGCCCCGTGGGCCTCTGCCACCCTCGCCACGATCGCCAGCCCGAGTCCGCTGCCGGGCGGGACGGGGCCGCCCCCACCGGCCGACGTCCGGCCTTCTCCCCGCACGAAGGGTTCGGTCAGCTCCGCCAGCAGGTGCGGTGGAACCACCGGGCCGGTGTTGAGCACGCGCAGCTCGGCCCGGCCCTCGGCGGTCGTGCCGGTCGTGACCTGGACGCACCCACCGGGGCCGGTGTTGTGGCGGATCCCGTTGAGCACCACGTTGGCCACCAGCTGCCGGACCAGGGGCGGGGCCCCGTCGAGGTCGCCCTCGCCCAGGTGCGCCTCGACGACGATCCCGGCCTCATCGGCGACCGAGGTCAGCTCCGAGACGACGCCGGCGGTGAGCTCGGCGAGGTCCACGGGGGTACGTGACGGGGTCCGGCCCTGGTCGAGGGCAGCCAGGGCCAGCAGCGCCTCCACCGTCTCGGTGCCCCGCCGGTTGGTCTCGTCCAGCCGGCGCAGCAGCCGTTCGACGTCCACGCCGGCCGGGTCGGCCAGCGCGACGTCGAGCATGGCGCGTTCGACGGCGTACGGGGTGCGCAGCTCGTGGGAGGCGTTGGCGGCGAACCGACGGTGCTCGTCGAGGGAGGCCTGGAGCCGGTCGAGCATGGTGTCGAAGGTGTCGGCGAGCTCCCGGAACTCGTCGCGAGTGCCCTGCAGGCGCACCCGGTGCTCCAGCGAGCCGGCCGCGACCTGCCGTGCGACGGCGTGGATCAGGTGCAGCGGACGGAGCATCCGACCGGCCAGGAACCAGCCGCCGATCAGACCGACGACCACCAGCACGCCGAGTCCTGCCGCGGCCCGCGGCCACAGCGCAGTCAGCAGGTCGTCCCGGTCCGGGATGAACCCGGCCGCGCCGGTGAGGTTGCCCTCGGGGACGAACCAGATGACCGAGACCAGCACCGCCACCAGGGCCAGTCCGGCGACGAGCAGGAAGCCTGCGTAGCTGAGGGTCAGGCGCAGCCGGGCACTCACCGTCGGTCGGCACCGCTCGTGCCGTCGACTCCGTCCGTCGGTGGTCCCACCCGATAGCCGCTGCCGGGAACGGTGTGGATGAGCCACGGGTCGCCGAGGCGCTTGCGCAGCGAAGAGATGGTGATGCGGACGGCGTTGGTGAACGGGTCCGCGTTCTCGTCCCATGCCTGCTCGAGCAGCGACTCCGCGCTGACCACACCGCCGCGGGCGGCCATGAGCACCTCGAGCACCGCGAACTGCTTGCGGGTCAGCCCCACGTACCGGCCGTCCCGGTAGACCTCCCGGCGGAAGGGGTCGAGGGTCAGGCCGGCGAACTCCACCACCGGGGGCGCGCCGTCCACCGGCCGGCGGCCGAGCGCGCGCAACCGCACCACCAGCTCCCGCATCGCGAACGGCTTGGTGAGGTAGTCGTCGGCGCCGAGCTCGAAGCCGGCGACCTTCTCCTCCAGCCGGTCGGCCGCGGTCAGCATGAGGATGCGGCTCGGTCGGCCGTCGGCGACCATCCGCCGGGCGACCTCGTCCCCGGATGTACCCGGCAGGTCGCGGTCGAGGACGACGACGTCGTA
The DNA here is from genome assembly GCF_054050755.1 of Modestobacter sp. SYSU DS0511. NCBI lineage: Bacteria > Bacillati > Actinomycetota > Actinomycetes > Geodermatophilales > Geodermatophilaceae > Modestobacter > Modestobacter sp. SYSU DS0511. The sequence continues at coordinate 214,565 of NZ_JBJGZY010000001.1, read as the reverse complement.
GCCGTTGACGGCCAGGTGCTCCAGCGCGCTGTCCCCGTCGTGGACCACGTCGGCGGCGATCGCCTCCAGGCGCAGGCCATCCCGGATGGCATCGGCCAGGTAGGGCTCGTCCTCGGCGATCAGCACCCGCATGGGACGAGGGTAGGGAGCCCGCTGTATCGGCGGCGTATCTGCGGGACGGGGCCGACCGGGGCGTGAGGCCCCCCAGCGACGCTCGTGGGCCTCGGCGGCCAGCTGCCGGGCCGCGACGACGCTGGCCGGTTCGCGGGCAGACGCCACGCGTTCAGCCGGTGCTGGGGTCGTCGGACGGCGCCGGACACTGGCCCCCGCGCTCGACGGCCAGCTCGAAGTGCCACATCTCGTTGCCGTAGGTCTGGCACAGGCCGTAGTCCGACCCGTGCTGAGCCAGCCAGCTCATCGCGTCCGTGGGACCGATGTCGACCGCATCGCCCGTGACGTGGGATGACTCGTCGGGACCGAGCACCCACTCCCGGGCTGCGGCGGGGCTGCCGTACTCGGCCACCGCGGCGTCGAAGAGCGCCTGCTGATAGGCGGCGCTGCGCCACCCGCTGGACACGTGGAGGTCCACCCCGTCGGCCGTCGCGTCCCGGGCCGCGTCCTGCACCGCCGTGCGCAGCGCGCCGTCCAGCCCGGTGATGGCCGGGACGTCGGCGAAGGGTGACAGCTCGTCGCCGTCGGCGACGTAGCCGTGCTCCACCGTCAGTGGTCCCTCGTCCGACGTGCGCGGTGCCGGCGCGTCGGCGACCCCCGCCGGTGCGGTCTGCGAGCACCCGGCCAGGGCCGCGATCAGGGCGGGGGTGGTGAGCAGGGCGACGCGCAGTCCGCGACGCCGACGGCGGCCGGCCCGGCGGGAGGCGGCCAGGTGCACGGTGACGAGCACGACGCCCACGGCCGCGCCGGCGGTGTTGGCGGCCACGTCGACCAGGTCGGGCACGCGGCCGGGGAGCACCCCCTGCGCCAGCTCGATCAGCACCGACGTCGCGGCTCCGAGCGCGAGCGGCAGCACCGGACCTGAGCGCCGGAGGACCAGGGCGGCAAGCGCACCCACCGGGACGAAGAGCAGCACGTTCGCCACCACCTCGACCGGACGCCGGGGCACGGTGCCCACCCACGGGGCGAGCAGGGCCTCGAGCCCGGCCGTCACGGTCCGGCGGGCGTCGGCGACGAGCTCGGCCGGGCCGAGCGTGATGGCGGCGACGGCGAGCACGACGGCGACCGCGGAGAGCACCGGCAGGCCCGGTCGCCACGGTGCCGGCCGGCCGGCGACGGACGCCCGGGCGGCCCGTCTCGCCGCGATGTCAGGTGGTCGGCGGGTGATCGTCATGGTGGAGCTCCTCCCCGCCGGACGGTGCCGGCGCGGACGTGCGTACTGGTGGACGGATCCAGTGGAGTCCGGCGGCGGTTGCCAGAGCGTCTCCGATTGCGCATACGCGCACGACATGTCTGCGCCCACCTGTCGTGGACGTATCCGTTTCCGCGAACGCACGCGCAACGGGCCGGCCGGTTGGGTCGATGGGGTCACCACCGCGGCAACCTGCCGCTGACCCAGGAGGACCACCGTGCTCGCTCTCCGTTCCACCCCGTTCCGTCGTCGGACGTCGGCGGCGTTGCTCGCCGCACCGGCGCTGGCCTTGGCGTTGGCCGCCTGCGGCACCACTGCCCCACCGACCGGCTCCCCCGCCGCATCGTCGGCATCGGCCGGGGGAGGCAGCGGATCGTCCACCGGCGGTGCGTCCGCCGAGCGGGATGCCTACGACCTGGAGCTGGCCCAGTGCCTGCGCAGCCGCGGGCTGGACGTGGCGGACCCGGCCCCGGGTGCCGGGATCCAGGAGAGCGGCCCGGAGGTCCAGGCCGCGGCTGCGGCCTGCATGGCCGAGATCGGCGAACCACCGACGCGCGACTTCAGCGACGAGGAGTTGCGCGCGATGCACGAGGGCGGGCTCGCCCTGGCCGAGTGCCTGCGCGAACTCGGCCACGACGTGTCCGATCCCGAGGTCGGGGCTCCGCTGGCCCTGGACGGCGTGCCCGACGCCGACTTCGCCGACTGCACGACGCCGGCCGAATGACGCCCCGGACAGCGGCGTGCCCGACGGGTGAGGCCGCGCAGTCAGCGTCCGGGGAGGTGCAACGGCCGGAGTCGGTCGAGCCCGCCGCGACGGCGCGCTCCGGAGCGGTGGCCGATCCGCCCGGCCCCGCGCGTCGGCGGTGGCGGGTGGTCGCGGCCGTCGGGCTGCTGGCCGCCGCGCTCGCCGGCGCCGGCGTCTGGGCCCAGCAGGGAGTGCGGGAGGACGCCGCGGTGGCGCCCTCCACCCGACCGGCGACCGTCCCGGTGACCGTCGGGACGATGGTGGCCGCGACCGACGTGCGCGGGACCCTGCGCTTCCCGGTCGGAGGGCCCGTCACCTCCGGGTCGCCCGGCGTGGTCACGATGCTCCCGGCCGTCGGCACGACGATCTCCGCCGGCGATCCGCTCTACACCGTCGACACCCGGCCGGTCGTCCTCCTCATCGGGCAGGTACCGGCCTGGCGGACCTTGCGGGTCGGCGTGACCGACGGCGAGGACGTTCGGCAACTGGAGCAGAACCTGGCGGCGTTCGGCCACTTCACCGGCGCACCCGACGCACGCTTCACCGATGCCACGGCCTCCGCGGTCCGGGCCTGGCAGAAGGCCCTGGGCGTGGAGCGCACCGGCGTCGTCGAGCGGTCGGCGGTGCTGGTCTCCGACGGGCCCGTCCGCGTCGCGGCGCTCACCAGTCGGCTCGGCGCGGAGGTGGCCCCCGGCACGGAGCTGTTCACCACGTCGGGCACCGACAAGGTCGTCGAGGCCGACCTCGGGCTGGACGACCAGCGCCTCGCCGTCGTCGGCGCCGCGGTCACGGTCGTGCTGCCCGACGGGACCGAGCTACCCGCCACCGTGCGCGGCGTGGGTGACGCCGTGGAGCGGCCCTCGACCGACGGGGCGAGCACGAGGATCGTGGTGCCGGTCGCCCTGGACCTGGAGGACCAGACCGGCGCGGCGGCCTTCTCCCTGGCGAGCGTGCTGGTCCGGTTCACCAGCACCCTCGGCGAGGACGTCCTGACCGTCCCGGTCGAGGCGCTCGTCGCCGTCGACGAGACCACCTCCGGCGTCGAGGTGCCCGGACGGCGGGCCGGTGACCCGACGACCGTCGTCCCGGTCACCGTCGGCGCATTCGCCTCCGGACGCGTCCAGATCTCCGGCGACGGCATCCGCGAGGGTCTCCACGTCGTGGTGCCGACCCGATGAGCGCCGTCCTCCGCCTCGACGACGTCACCCAGAGCTACGGAACACCCCCCGCACGGGCGCTGGCCGGGATCACCCTCGCCGTGGAGACGGGCGAGTTCGTCGCCGTGGTCGGCCCCAGCGGGTCGGGCAAGTCCACCCTGCTCAACGTCATGGGCACCCTCGACCACCCCACCTCCGGTCGGGTGTTCGTCGACGGCGTCGACGTCGGCGGGCTGTCCGACGCCGGCCTCTCGGCCCTGCGGGCCTTCCGGATCGGGTTCGTGTTCCAGCAGTTCCACCTCGCCGAGGGGGTGAGCGCCGTGGACGCCGTCGCGGACGGGCTGCTCTACACCGGCGTGCCCCGCCGCGTCCGCCGGGAGCGGGCCCGTGCCGCGCTGGCCGGAGTGGGGCTCGGGCACCGACTGGACCACCTGCCCTCCCAGCTGTCCGGAGGCGAGCGGCAGCGCGTCGCGATCGCTCGCGCCGTCGTCGGGAGGCCACCGCTGCTGCTGGCCGACGAGCCGACCGGGAACCTCGACTCCCGCTCCGGGGGCAGCATCGTGGAACTGCTGCACGAGCTGCACCGGACCGGGACGACGGTCGTCGTCATCACCCACGACCAGCGACTCGCGGCCCGCCTGCCCCGCCAGGTGTCCATCGCCGACGGCCGGGTCGTGGCCGACTCCGGGTCCCGGATCGCCGCCGGCGGCGACGGACGGGGAACCCGGTGACCCCCGCCGACGGTCGCAGGCGACCTGACTCTCCTGCTTCCCGGCTACGGGCCGGGGATCTCGTGCACCTGGGCTCGGCGGGCCTGCGTGCCCGGCCGGTGCGCGCCGTGCTCTCCGCGCTCGGCATCGCCATCGGGATCGGCGCCATGGTCGCCGTGGTGGGCTTGTCCGCCTCCAGCCAGGCACGCCTGGACCGGCAACTGGCGGCGCTGGGCACCGATCTGCTCACCGCCGGCGTGGCCGACTCCCCCGCCGGGATCGAGTTCCCGTCGCTCCCGGCCGACGCGGCAGCCCGGGTCGAGCGGATCGCCGGGGTCACTGCGGCCACGACCACCGCCGACCTCGGCGACGTCGCCGTCTACCGCAGCAAGGCGGTCGACGCCGGGCTGACCGGCGGCCTGACGGTCACCGCCACCGAGCTGGACCTGCTGGACGTCGTCGGGGGGCACGTGCGGACCGGTCGCTGGCTGGACGAGGCCTCCGCCCGCTTCCCCACGACGGTCCTGGGCGCCACGGCAGCGCGGCGGCTGGGGATCACCGAGGTGGGGCGGCAGGTGTGGCTGGGCGGCCGGAACACGACCGTGCTCGGCATCCTCGATCCGGTGCGGCTGGCCCCCGAGCTCGACGTCGCCGCCCTGGTCGGAATGCCGGTCGCGACCTCCGAACTCGGCCACACCGGGGCGCCGACCCGGTTGTACGAGCGCTCCACGGACGCAACGGTCGCCGCGGTCGCCCGTCTCATCCCCCCGTCCCTGCAACCCGCCCGGCCCGGCGCGGTCGCGGTCTCCCGCCCCTCGGACGCCCTCGCCGCGCGCGCTGCCGCCGACGAGGCGTTCACCGGGCTGCTGCTGGGCCTGGGCGCGATCGCGCTCGTCGTGGGCGGGATCGGGGTGGCCAACACGATGATCATCTCGGTCATCGAGCGGCGCCGGGAGATCGGTCTGCGCCGTGCGCTCGGCGCCACCCGGCGGCACATCGCTGCCCAGTTCCTCAGCGAGGCGCTCCTGCTGTCGGCGCTGGGCGACGTCGCCGGAGCGGGGATCGGGAGCGCGGTCACCGCGGTGGTGGCCGTGGCCAACGGATGGCTCCCCGTGGTGCCGCCCGGCGTCCCCGTCGTCGGCGTGGCCGCGACCCTGGGCATCGGCGCCGTCGCCGGGCTCTACCCGGCCCTGCGCGCTGCCCGCACACCACCGACGGTGGCGCTGTCCGCCGGGCCATGACGACCTGCGCCTCGGCCGGACCGCGAGGCCCACGGCCCTCGCGTACGTCAGATGCCCGTCGCGCCGACGGTGGATCGGGCCGGTGCCGGACCGATCGCGGCCCTCAGGGACACGCGGGAGGTGATGCCGAGCTTCGGGAAGATCCGGTGCAGGTGGGTGCCGACCGTCCGGTGCGACAGGTACAGCCGCGCGCCGATCTCCCTGTTGGTCAGGCCGTCGGCGGCCAGCTGCGCGATCAGCAGTTCCTGCGGACTCAGCTGCTCGCGCGCCTCCGGGGTGCGCGGCCTGCTCTGCTCCCCCGAGGCCCGCAGCTCGTGGCGCGCCCGATCGCCCCACGCCGCGGCACCCAGGGCGTCGAAGGTGTCCCGCGCGGCCCGCAGTGGAGCCCGGGCCTCCGCCGCCCGCCGGCGGCGGCGCAGCCAGGCCCCGTGGGACAGCTGCAGCCGGGCACGGGCGAAGGGCCAGGCACCGAGGTCGGCCGCCAGGGCCGCCGAGAAGAGCTCCTCGGCGTCGTCCTCGGAGGCCAGCAGCGCTCGGCCGTGGCGCAGCCCGATGTGCAGCAACGGCGCCGGCGTCCGCGTCGCGACCGCCTCGAGGTCCGCCACGATCGGCGCGACCTCCGCCCGGTGCCCGCTGTGGACGGCGGCCTCCACCAGGTCGCCGACGGCGAAGCTGTGCACCACGGGGTGGTGGGCAGGGTCGGCGGGGTCGGCGAGGCGGACCAGCTGGTCCCAGGCCGCCTGGTGCAATCCCAGGTCGAGCGCGACCATGCCGCGGGCGAACTGCACGACCGCCAGGACGGCGTTCGAGTCGACCTGCAGCCCCAGCCGGGCCGCCTCGGCGAGGCGCTCCTCCACGTCCTCGGCGCCGCGGACCGCGGAGACCACCGACTGGACCACCAGGGCGACGGCTCCCATCAGCGGCTGGGCGGAGTCGGCGGCGAGCCGGGCGGCCTCGTCGGCGGCCGTGGCGGCCAGGTCGAACCGCCCGGCGTTGAGCGCGCTCCAGGCCTGCACCGTCAGGACTCGGCCCAGGAGCCCGAGCCGGCCGTCGGCCCGGAGGCCCGCGAGCGCCGACGTCAGGAACTCCACGGCCAGCGGGAAGTCACCCACGACGCTCGCCGCGAAGCCGGCGGCCTGGGCCCGCGCCGGGTCGAGCGGACCGTCGGACAGGGCGCGCAGCCGCTCGTGGAGCACCGCCCCGCGGTCGAACGGCGCCACGTAGCCGAGCACCTCGACGGCGAGCACGTCGTCCCGGTCGAGTGCCTGCTCGACGACCTCGAGCAGGCGGGCGCGCGCCTCCGCGCCAGGGTCGGCCCACCAGCACCGCAGCGACGCGGCCTGGAGGAACCTCAGCGCCTGGTCGGCCCGGCCGTCGGCGGCGGCCGCGGCGGCGACCTCGGTCAGCATCCGGGTGCCCGCTCGGACGTCGTGGATGCCCTCGTCGAACCCCTCCCGGATCACCGTCATGCGGGTCCGCTCCCGAGCCGGCACGTCGAGGGTCGCGGTCTCGCGCAGGAGGCGGTCGACGACGTCGGGGCGCCCCCATTCGAAGGCCAGTTCGGCTGCTCGCAGGTAGCGCCGTGCTCGCTCCGCCGGGTCAGCGGTCAGTCGGGCGGCGCGCTCGAGCGCCGCCTGCGCCGCTGCCACGCCACCCCGGCGCTGGGCGCGCACCGCGGCGTCCTCCAGTTCGGCGGCGACCGCGTCGTCCGGCGCATCGGCGGCCGCCGCCCGATGCCAGATCTGCCGGTCGCTGCCGCGCAGCGTCCCGGCCAGCGCGATGTGCGCGCGCTGCCGCTGGGCCAGGGTGGCCCGCTGCCGGATCGCGTGGCGGACCAGCGGATGGCGGAAGGTCAGCTTCCCGCCGTCGGCGGCGACCAGCCCGACCTCGACGGCCGAGGTCAGTGCGTCCGCGGTGACCTCGGCGCCGCGGAGTGCGGACGCCGCGGCCAGCGCCTCCCCCAGGTCGCCCTCGTCCTCCAGCGCCGCGACGAGCAGCAGGTCCCGGGTCACCTCGGGCAGCCCGGGGAGCCGCGCCGCGAACGCGTGCTCCAGTCTCGCGGTCAGCGTCAGGGGCGCCCAGTCGTCCCCCGCGCCCTCCAGAGGCAGCTCCACCAGCGCGAGCGGGTTCCCCGCGGCCACGGCCAGCAGGCGCCCGCGGTCGGCCGGATCGAGCTGCGGCGCCCGGCGCGCCAGCACGTCCTCGGCGGAGCGACGGTCCAGGCGCTCCAGCCGGTGATCGTCCAGTGCGGGACCGGAGAGGACGGACGGGAAGCCGTCGCGCTGGGCCGCCACCATCACCACCGCCTCGGACTCCAGCCGCCGGGCGACGAAGCCGAGGACGTCCGCGCTGGGCCGGTCGAGCCAGTGCGCGTCGTCGATCACCAGCACCAGGGGCTGGTCCGCGGCGCTGTCGCTGATCAGCGTCAGGGCCGCCAGGCCGATCAGGAACAGCTCCGGTGCGGCGTCGTCGGTCATGCCGAACGCCGCCTTCAGCGCCCGCCGCTGCGGGGTGGGCAACGCGGGAAGGCGACCGAGCAGCGACCGGACCAACTGGTGGAGGCCGGCGAACGGGAGGGTCGTCTCGGACTCCACGCCGGTCGTGCGCAGCACCCGCAGCCCCCGCTCGGCCGCGGCCTCGCACACGTGGCGCAGGAGGGCGGACTTGCCGATCCCGGCCTCGCCACGGACGAGGACGGCGGCACCCCGGTGCCGCACGTCGCGGAGCAGCCGATCGAGCACGTCGATCTCCGCGTCCCGGCCCACCAGGCCGGCCGCCATCACGTCCGTGCCCATCAGCGCCCACCACCGTCCGGCTGCTGCGCGGATCCTGCCCGGGCGATCCGCGATGTCCTGGAGACGGGCGCAATATATCGGGGTCGGGACACCGGAGTAAAGGCTCGGCACGGGGTCTCCACCTACGAGACCGCGGAGCCCTCGCGGCCACGCTGACCGGTCCGGAGAAGCGCACGACCGGGCCGGGCGCCGCACGTCGTCCCAGCCCCTCCGTCCGGTGGAGTGCCGGTCGCTCCCCCAGCGCGTGGGTCACCGCCCGGCGTCGTCCCGCCCGAGCGCGTCCCGCCGTCGGGCGGCCCTGATCCGGGCGGCCGAGGGGAGGCGGTCGTCGCCGGCGCGGAACTGCCGTCGCTCCTCAGCCAGCTGGCGGACGGCGATCAGCGAGGCCGGTTCGCTGCTCGGCGACGTCGTGGACGGGTCGTCCTGGTCTGAGGTCATGTCGGGAACGCTCGCCGCGCGTCGAGGCACGCACATCCGTCAGATGACCGGTCGTCGACGCCTCGTCCGAGGACGACGGGGCTCTGCTGACACCCGCTCCGGTCGCCTGGCAGGCGTCCGCGGCAGGGCCACTCCTCCCGGTGCGTCTCGTCGTTCCCCGCGACCAGGGAAGGCACCGGCCTCGGTCACATGACGGATGCGGAGCTGCCCGCCGTCGTCGAGCGTCGTCCCCCTCACCTCGTCCGCCTGGGCCATCCCGTCCGGCGGACCCGACGCACCCGAGGAGCCTCCGCCATGGGCACGATCACCGCCGACGACGGCACCGAGATCTTCTACAAGGACTGGGGAAGCGGTCAGCCGATCGTGTTCAGCCACGGCTGGCCGCTGTCGGCCGACGACTGGGACGCCCAGCTGATGTTCTTCCTGCAGCACGGCTACCGGGTGATCGCCCACGACCGCCGGGGCCACGGCCGGTCGACCCAGACCGACGGCGGGCACGACATGGACCACTACGCCGACGACCTGGCCGCGCTCACCGCGCACCTGGACCTGCGCGACGCGGTGCACGTGGGCCACTCGACCGGCGGCGGGGAGGTCGTGCGGTACCTGGCCCGGCACGGGCAGGACCGGGTCGCGAAGGCGGCGCTCATCGCCGCCGTGCCGCCGCTCATGGTGCAGACCGACGCCCACCCCGGCGGTCTGCCCAGGAGCGTCTTCGACGACATCCAGACCCAGGTCGCCACCAACCGGGCGCAGTTCTACCGCGACCTGCCCGCCACCGCGTTCTACGGGTTCAACCGCCCGGGCGTGGAGCCGGTCGAGGGCCTGGTCCAGAACTGGTGGCGCCAGGGGATGATGGGCGGCATCAAGGCCCACCACGACGGCGTCGTCGCCTTCTCCCAGACCGACTTCACCGACGACCTCAAGAAGATCACCGTCCCGGTGCTGGTCATGCACGGCGACGACGATCAGGTCGTGCCCTACGCCGACTCCGCGCCGCTGTCGGCCGAGCTGCTGCCCAACGGCGTCCTGAAGACCTACGCCGGCTTCCCGCACGGCATGCCGACCACCCAGGCCGAGACGATCAACGCCGACCTGCTGGAGTTCATCCGCTCCTGACCCGCCGGAGCGGGGGCCGGAGGACTCCCGGGCTCCCTGCGACGAGGCGATCAGCAGCCCGGTGGACGCGTCGTCGGTCATGCCGAACGCCGCCTTCAGCGCCCGCCGCTGCGGGGCGGGCAACGCGGGAAGGCGACCGAGCAGCGACCGGACCAACTGGTGGAGGCCGGCGAACGGAGGGTCAGCTCGGACTCCACGCCGGTCGTGCCCAGCCCGCAGCCCCCGACGCAGCTGGCCGCACCGCCCGACCGGGAACCGCACCGAGCCCGGTCACATGACGGATGCGGAGCCGGTCCGACCGCGTCGGGGGTCGTCCCCCTCACCCCGTCCGACGGAGCGAGCCCGTCCGCGGACCCCGACGGAGACGAAGAGGCCCCGCCATGCGCACGACCACCACCCCCCTGGGGCGTCGAGCCCTGCCCCGAGGCCTGGTGCACCCGCCAGCGGATCGTGTCCAGTCACGGCCGGCGGTGGTCCACCGATCACGCTGGCGTGCGGACGGTGTCGCACCTGGCCCACGGCTGTCGGGTCGAGGGATGACTGCTGGACGCCGGTCGTCACGGCTCGATGACGAGCTCCGCGATGGAGTCGCCGTCCATCGCGAAGCGGTAGCGGAGGTCGACGACGCCACCGGGGAAGTCGCCCTCCAGGTGCTTGGTGGCGACCCAGTGCGCGTCGTCGGTGCGCTCCGCGGCGACGAGGGTGCTGGTGTAGGTGAACTCGGCTCCGGCCTGGGTCAGGAAGCCGCGGATCTCCTCGGTCCCGCGGTAGGTGATGCCCTCGTCGACCACCACGGCGGTGGGCGTGAAGGCGCGCAGCGCGGCATCCGCGTCGCGGGCGTCGTGCGCGGCGAGGTAGCCGCGGATCGGAGCCGGGAGCTGGTCGGGCTGGATGCTGGTCGGTGTGCTCATGGCCCGACCGTGCGACCTCCCGGACCGGGAGGGTCAAGCGCTGGACTCTCCCCCGGGGAGAGGGTGCAGAGTGCACGCGTGCTTGCGATCGGCGAGTTCTCCCGGCTGACCCACCTGAGCGTGCGCACGCTGCGCCGCTACCACGACGCAGGCCTGCTGGAGCCGGCGACGGTGGACCCCGCGAGCGGCTACCGGTACTACACCGCGGACCAGATCCCGACCGCCCAGGTCATCCACCGGCTGCGGGAACTCGACGTCCCACTGCCCGACGTGCAGCGCATCCTGCGCTCCCCCGATCCGCGCACCCGCGCCGGCCTGGTCGCCGACCACCTGCAGCGGCTCGAGTCCGAGCTGGAACGCACCCGCAGCGCGGTCGCGTCGCTGCGCCGGCTGCTGCGGCCGGAGCCACCACCGCTGGAGGTCGAACTGCGGGCGGTGCCGGCGACGACGGTGGCCGCGGTCGAGGACGACGTGGCGCACGAAGAGGTGCTCGCCTGGTACGCCGGCGCCATGGCCGAGCTGGACGCGGTGGTCCACGAGCCGACCGGCGTCCCGGGGGGCCTCTACGACAACGCGCTGTTCGAGGAGGGCCACGGTCACGTGCTCGTGTACCGGCCGGCGTCCGATCCCCCGCGCAGCGGCCGGGTGCACCCGGTGACCCTGCCGGCCGCCGAGCTGGCCGTCACCACCCACGCCGGGGAGCACGACGACATCGACGTCACCTACGGCGAACTGGGCGCCTGGGTGGTGGCCAATGCCCTGGCGGTGGCCGGTCCGGTGCGGGAGACCTACCTGGTCGGCCCACGCGACACGGCCGATCCGTCCGCGTGGCGGACGGAGATCGGCTGGCCCGTCTTCCGCGTGGCGCCGCGCTGATGGTCGCTGCCCGTCCCTGACCCACGCTCCACGAGAGGCCTGCCCCATGCCGGGCATCCGAACACCAGACCAGCGGCTCCGCGTCTTCGTGAGCTCGACCCTGCACGAGCTGGCGGCCGAGCGCCGCGCCGTCTCGCGCGCCGTCTCGGCGCTGCGGCTCACCGCCGTCATGTTCGAGGCGGGAGCGCGCCCGCATCTCCCCGGCGAGCTGTACCGGGCCTACCTCGCGCAGAGCGACGTCTTCGTCGGCGTGTACTGGCAGCGGTACGGCGAGCTCGTCCCCGGCCTGGACGTCTCCGGCCTGGAGGAGGAGTTCGAGCTGTCGCAGGGGATGCCGCGACTGCTGTACCTGAAGACACCCGCTCCCGACCGGGACCCGCGCCTGACGCAGCTGATCCGCCGGATCGGGCGGGAGGCGGCCTACCGCCCGTTCCGGACCCCCGCCGAGCTGGGCCGGCTGGTCCGCGACGATCTCGCCCAGCTGTTGAGCGAGCGGTTCACCGCCGCACCCACCGCGCCGGCGGCTCCGGCGGCCGCGGGTGCGACGGCGGCGCGTCCGGTCACCCGGTCCGTCCTCACGCTCGCGCCGCTCCCGGTGAGCACGACGTCGCTCGTCGGTCGGCAGCAGGCGGTCGCCGATGTGGCGGACCTGCTCTCGCGCTCCGGCCGACGGTGGGTCACCCTCACCGGACCGGGCGGGATCGGCAAGACCCGCCTGGCACTGGCCGCCGCCGAGCAGCTGCGCCCGCAGTTCGACGCCGGCACCGTCTTCGTCCCGCTCGCCGAGCTGACCGACCCAGCCGCCGTCGTGCCACGCATCGGCTGGGCCCTGGGGGCCGACCTCGCCGGCGCGACCACGCCGGTGCCCGCCCTCGCTGACCTCCTCGGGCGCGACCGGTGGCTGCTCGTCCTCGACAACCTCGAGCACCTGGTCGCGGCCGGCCCCGAGCTGGCCGAGCTGCTGACCCGGTGCCCCGGACTGGCGGTGCTCGCGACCAGCCGGACCGTCATGGGAGTGCAGGCCGAGCAGGCGTACCCGGTTCCCCCGCTGCCGGTCCCGGAGACGTCGGACCTGCCGGACGTCGCGGAGAACCCGGCGGTGCGGCTCTTCCTGGAGCGCGCCCGGGCGGTGCGCCCGGACTTCGCGCTGACCGCGGACGGCGCCCAGGCCGTCGTGGAGATCTGCCGCCGCCTGGAGGGCGTGCCGCTGGCCATCGAGCTGGCCGCCGCCCGCGTGCAGCTGCTCGGCCCGGGCACGGTGCTGAGCCGGCTCTCCCGTTCCCTCGACACGCTCGGTACGGGCGCGACCGATCTCCCGGAGCGGCAGCGCACCCTCCGCGCGGCGGTGGACTGGAGCATCGGCATGCTCGACGACGCGGAGCGGTCGCTGCTCGAGGTGCTGGCGGTGTTCGCCGACGGGTGGAGCCTCGCGGCCGCCGCCCACGTCGCCGGCCTCGACGAGGACCGGGTGCTGGACCTGACCGAGAGCCTGGCCCGCCACAGCCTCATCCACGTCGCGGTGCGGCCCACGGGGCCGCGACCCCGGAAGCTGCACCCGGTGCGCGCCTTCGTCGCCGAACGGCTGGCGGCGCGTCCCGACGTCGACGAGGTGCGTCGCCGCCACGCCGAGCACTACCGGGCGCTGGCCGAGAGCGCCGATCGGCCACTGCGCGGCTTCCGCCAGCGGGCGTGCGCCGAGGTCCTCGTCCGGGAGAGCGACAACATCGTGACCGCGGTGCGCTGGCACCTCGCCCACGACCCGGCGCCGCTCCCCCACCTGTTCCGGGTGCTGTCGCCGTTCCGGGTCCTCTGGCCGTTCCTGGGCCTCGGGGACGTGATCATCGGCGAGGCCCGCTCCTGGGTGGCCGAGCTGCTGCCGACCGAGGACGGCCTGCCGGCAGCCTCGCGCGCGGAACTGCTGAGCACGGCCCTGGTGTCCGCCCTGGAGGTCGGCGACGCGACGGCCGTCCGGGCGACCAGCGAGCGGCTGGCCGCGCTGATCGGCGAGGTCGAGGACCCCTACCTGGACGCCGTGTCGCGACTGCTCCTCGCCTGGGCCGCGGCGCTCGTCCGCGACCTGGACGGCGCCCGGCGGGGCTTGCGCACCGCCCTCGACCGGCTGCGCGGTCTCGACGAGCCGATGTGGACGGGGTTCGCGCTGGTGACCGCCGGATCCGTGGAGGCCGCCCTCGGCGATCCCGCCGACGCTCTGCGTCATGCCACCGGGGCGCACCACCTGGCGGGTCGCTTCGACACCCCCTGGCTGGCTGCCGTGTCGCGGGTGGTCCTGGCCGGGCTCGCAGTGGGCCGAGGCGATCTCGACGAGGCCCGCGCTCTCCTCGGCGAGGCGCTCGACCTCAGCGAGTCCGGGCACAGCACGCACTGCCTCTGCCTGGCACTTGCGGGTGTCTCGGCGATGTCCCTCGCCGAGGGGGACGCCGAGCGGGCCGGACTGCTCGCCGGTGCGACCGAGGGCCTGCGCCGTCGCGCCGGGCTCCGGGTGTACGCGTCGATGCGCGGGGACGGCGACCTGGCGGACGCAGTGCGCGCAGCGGCCGGATCCGCGCGGTTCGACGAGCTGTTCACCGCGGGCAGCCGACTGGCCCTGGCAGAGGTCCTGGACCTCGCCCACGACCACCTGCGTCGGGGCAGGTGACGATCAGCCAACGGGTTGGAGCCGGGGGATCGTCGAGTTCGCTCGTTGGCCGCAGTCAACTCGACTCACGGGGATCGCTCGTCCTCGATTCGTCCCGGTCGGGTGCTGGGGTCCTCCCCCCGTTGGAGCGCACGGACACGCTCCACTCGGCCGGCGGCGTGGGCCAGCACCCGGCTCGCGGTGCGGCTGGTGGAGGCGGCGCGTCCGGTGTGGTGGCGGGCGGTGCGGTCCAGCCGGTCACGGGACCGGTCGAGCACCGTGAGCAGCAGTCCGGAGAGGATGTTCCCCGGCGGACGGCGGGAGGTGGTCGGATGCGGTCGCGTCGGGGCGGTGCGCCGCACCCACTCCCAGGCCAGGCCGAGCCGGCGTAGCTGCCGGGGGGTCGCCGCTGCCTGGAGACGAGGGAGGACGACGTCCTCTTCCAGGCGGACATCGTTCCGCAGGTTCTTGATCACTTCGCTGATCAGGTGATCCCGCCGCGGATCCTCCTGGCCGGTCCGCTCCAGGGCGGCGGCCAGTTCGTTGAGCTCCTGCTCTCCCTGCTCGACCTCCCGGGTCACCTCGTGCCCATCGTCTGCGATCCTGCGGACGGCCGGCCACAGCACGAGCTCCTCGCCGTAGGCATGTGGGTTCACCAGCCGCCACAGGCGCATGAGGAGCTCGTCCTGCTCGTCGCCGGAGGTCTCGGGAAGCCGCTGCAGCATGTCCTCGAGGACCTCGTGCTCACGGCGGAGCCGGACCAACACACTGCCCGGGCCGCCGAGCTCATCGACGCTCTGCCCGGCGATCGACCTCACGTCAGTACCTCCTGTCGGCTGCCCGCAGTGGATGTGCCCGGGCGTCCACCGAGGGAAACGGTGCGACGATGGCCCCCCGGGGCAAAGCCCCCCTCCCTCGATGAGTGGGGCCGCTGGCGGGAGCCGGCGTCCGACCGGGGCGGCGCTGGTCAGGGGCGTGCCAGACGGCCTCCCGGTCCCCGAACCCGGGGTCCGCTACGTCCGACCGGCGGGGCCGGGGCTTCCTGTCCCGGTGCTGGGTCGTGAAGACCCGGGCCGGCGGCCCGGCTACTGGATGGCCGCCCGCCTGAACGGCCGCATCGACGGCAGGAGCAGCGGGGGCTTCGGCCGGCCGCGCTGTGCGAGTCAGCACCGCAGCGAATGCCCTTGGCTGCCCGCTGACGTCCCGGCTGCGCATCCCGGAGCACAGGGTCTGCTGGTTCTCGGCGCCGGTCAGCGCGACGGCGTCCCCCTCGGACACCGAGTCGGACCCCACGGTCCTTGCCCGAACGACCAGGACGTGCGGGTGCGGCGAGGGATCACCGCTCCTCGAGCACCGCCTTGAGGAAGGTCCGGGTGCGCTCGTGGTCGGGCTCGTTGAAGATCTTCTCCGGTGGCCCGTCCTCGACGATCACACCGTTGTCGAACATCATCACGCGGTGGGACACGTCCCTCGCGAACTGCATCTCGTGGGTGACGATCAACATCGTGATGTCGGTCGTTTCGGCGATGTCACGCAGCACGTTGAGGACGTCGACGACGAGCTCCGGGTCCAGCGCGGACGTCACCTCGTCGAGCAGCAGCACCTCCGGCTCCATCGCCAGTGCTCGGGCGATGGCGACCCGCTGCTGCTGGCCGCCGGACAGCTGGGTCGGGTGGGCGTCGGCGCGATCGGCGAGCCCCACCTTGCCCAGGAGTTCCTCGGCGTGGGCGCGCGCCTCCGCCTTGCCCTTGCCGAGGACCGAGACCGGCGCCTCCATGATGTTCTCGATGACCGTCATGTTCGGGAACAGGTTGAACTGCTGGAAGACCATCCCGATCCGCTGACGCGCCCTGCGCAGGTACCTGTCCGACGCGGGGACGAGCTTGTTCCCCCTCCGCTCGTGCGTCAGCGGCTCGCCCTTGACCCAGATGACCCCCTCGGTCACCTCCTCCAGGGTCATCAGCAACCGCAGGATGGTCGTCTTCCCGGAGCCCGACGGGCCGATGAGGGTGACCCGCTCCCCCGGCGCGACGGAGAAGTTCATCCCGTCGAGGACGGTGTTGTCCCCGAAGCGCTTGACGACGTCGTCGAAGCGGATCATCGCCTCCGCCCCCGGAGACGTCGTGGACGGTGCGGGTGTCTCAGTGGCCAAGGCGGGTCTCCAGCCTTCTCAGCAGGACCGATGTCGGATAGCTCGCCGCGAGGAAGATCAGCCCGGCGATGGTGATCGGTTCGATGTAGCGGTACTGGGCCGCCGCCAGCTGGTTGGCGACCGTGACCATCTCGGCCACCCCGATCACGATCAGGAACGGGGTCTCCTTGAACAGGGCGATGATCTGGTTGCCGGTGGAGGGCAGGACCCGGCGCACGACCTGCGGCAGGATCACCGCCCGCCACGTCCGTTGCGGCGAGAGCGACAACGCCACGCATGCCTCCCACTGCCCCTTCGGGACGGCGTCGATGCCCGCCCGGTACACCTCGGACATGTAGCAGGCGTAGTGGATGCCGAGGACGACGATGCCGGTCGTCAGAGCACTGATCCGGATACCGGCCGCCGGCAACGCGTAGTAGACGAAGAACAGCTGGATCGGGATCGGCGTGCTGCGCACGAACTCGACCACCCCATGGGTCGGCCAGGACACCACCGCCAGCTCGGAACGGCGGCCGAGGGCCAACGGCAACCCCAGGACAATCGCCAGCAGCGCCGCGGCAGCGGTGATCCCCAGGGTCAGCTGCAGGAAGGCGGTGACGAGTTCCGGGAGGACGTCGAGCGCGTAGTCCCAGTCCCAGAGCGAGCGCTCCTTCACGTGGTCGCCACCGCCTGCGGGTCGGTGGTCACCGTGACGGCCTTCGGGCCTCTGCCCACCGTGGCCGCCGCGCGGCTCTCCCAGAACCGCATGCCGGCCAGCAGCAGCTGGGCGACGATGAAGTACACGACCAGCGCGATGGCGAACGCCGGCAGACTGCCGAGTTCGTACCGCAGCTGGTTGACCTCGAAGGTGAGGTCGGTGATGCCCACGATGAACAGCAGCGACGAGCTCTTCAGGATCTGCACCAGCAGATTGCCGAACGGAGGGATCATCTCGGGCACTGCCTGGGGCAGGAGCACGCGCCGCATGCGTTGCACGCGCCCCATCCCCAGAGCGACGGTGGCCTCCCACTGCGCCCTCGGCACCGACGTGATCGCCCCGCGCACGATCTCGGAGCCGTAGGCCCCGAAGTTGAGCGCGAACGCCAACGTGGCAGCGGCCATGGCCTCGAACCTCAGCCCGAGCTGGGGCAGCACGAAGAAGATCCACAGCAGCTGCACGACCAGAGACGTGCCGCGGAAGAACTCCACGACCACCCGGATGACCCCGCGGACCACGACCGACCGGGACATGGCCAGCAGCCCGAAGGCGAACGCGATGACCAGGGCCGACACCGCGGCGAGCGTGGTGTACAGGACAGTGACGCCGACCCCTCGCAGGAACAGGGGGCCGGCGTCGATCAGCTCCTGCAGCAAGGGCTCAGCCCTGGCAGAGTTCTTCGGCGGTCAGGTCCGGATCGGGCCGCTCGGCCTCGGTGAAGCCGTAGGGCTCGACCAGCTCGAGCCACGTGTCGCTCTGGACCAGCTCCGCCAGCTCGGCGTTGAACGCCTCGCGCAGATCGTCGTCGCCCTGGCGGAACACAGCGGCCCCGGCACCGATGACCTCCTCGCCGTCGACCACGGGGACGAACGCCTCCGCGACCTCGACGCTCGCATCGTTCTCGGCCAGCGCGCGCAGCGAGATGGCGGTCAGCGCGAAGGCATCGGCACGGCCGGACTTGACGGCGTCCAGGCCGCCCTGCTGGTCGGGAACGATCTGCAGCCGGTCGTCGGGGATGGCGTTGGCGCGGGCCTGCTCGACCTCGACGGCGCCGTTCATGACGGCCAGCACGGCGTCGCTGTCGGCGACGGAGGCGTAGTCACTGAGGCCCATCGGGTTGCCGGCGGCGACCAGCAGCGCGGTCGTCGCGACGTAGACCGGGTTGCTGAACGCAGCCTGCTCGCAGCGCTCGGGCGTGATGAACATGCCGGCGGTGACGACGTCGACCCGCTCGGAGTTCAGCGCCTGGATCAGCGAGCCGAACTCGAAGAGGTTGGGCTCGAGCTCGATGTTGCCGATCTGGTCGAAGATGTACCCGTGGACGGCCGGGGACTGCCCCACCAGTTGGCCGTCCTCCCGGTAGGCGTAGGGCCGCTCGTTGGCGAACCCGACCTGGACGACGCCGTCCTCCTTGATCCGGTCCAGGGTGCTGCCACCCCCCGTCGCCGCTCCGCTCCCGGGTTCGGTGGAGGAGCAGGCGGTGAGCGCGCCGAGCGCCACCGCCATGCCCGCAGCACCCATCTTTCGTCGCAGCTTCCCCTGATCCGACCACTTGCTGGCGCCAGGACTCACGTCGCCCCCCTTGTCGTTGAGTCGAGGTTCGCGGCACGGCCATTTCATGCGCGATCGTCTGTTGCGCACCCGATGCGATCGTCAGCCGCCCGGTAGATCAAAAACGCTATGGAGCCGATCGTGAGCCTGTCAAACCGGACGGCACCTCGCTGGCTTCGCGTCCGGGTCGGTGCAACCAGGGTCAGAGACACCCCGAGGACGGCGACCAGCGGGCATCCCCCCACGCTGTCGGAGTGCAGGTCCTGCCGCTGCCGAGCCGTCCACGATGACGGCTCGCCCACCGTCGGGAGCAGCCGTCAGGCGCGTCGTGAGCGGGGCAGTCGTCGCGCATCGTCCCTTCGCTCCCCCGCGGCGTACGCGGCCCGGTCGCGGCACCGATCCGGCCACGACCTGTGGTTGACCCATCGAAAGTGATGAGTGACGGTAAGGACATGAACCGTTTCGAGAAGGCCGTGTACGAATGCATGAACCCGACGGCGCAGCTGCTCGAGCGGACGACCGATCCGCGGCACCGGGCCATCCTGCTGAACTACTGGCGCCACGTGCACCTGGAGGGTGCCGGCGACTTCGAGCGCATCGTGGCGGCGGACATGATGACCGACCACCCCGTCTACCGGGTCACCTGGGGCGACACCCCGGCGGTGATCGAGGGCAAGGACGGCGTCCTGGGCTTCTACCGCAGCGTCGGGGAGTCCGTGTTGTGGAACTCCGACGACCTGGTGGCCGTCGCCGACTGGGGGGTGGCGGACGAGCTCACCTTCCACCAGCTGGCCAAGGGCGCCGAGCTTCGGGCGGTCGGCTACGACGTCCCCAGCGATGACGGGCTCTACCACGTCTCCAGCCGGCAGGTCTTCCTGTGGCCCTACGACGAGCAGGCCCGCCTGGCCGGCGAGCACCTCTACGAGGACAAGACGAGCCTGCAGATCGAGGAGGTGGACCCGGCGGAGGCGATCACGCCGGCCCGGGTCCGGGAGATCCACCGCGAGCTGCTGAGCGAGCTCGAGTCCCAGCGCGGCGAGAACTTCTGGGTCCTCGGCCGCGCCTGATCGGATGGCGGAGGCTCCGCGACGACGTCTCGGCGCTGCCGGGTCGTGCGCTGGGAGCGTGCGAGCCGGTGCAGACCGACGCCTGCGCGCTGGGCACCACTCAGCTGCGTCAGGGCGGTCAGGCTCCGGCCAGGGACGGGCGCAGGGCGCTCCGCGACCTGCGGAGGGCCCGGCGTCGTTCTGTGCGGTGGGCGCTGAAGCGTGGGACGTCGTCACGTGCTGGAAGTGGGAGAACGCCGCCAGCGAGATGCCCGCGGCCCAGGACGGAGCGGCTGTCCGTCAGCACCCAGCGGCGCCGGGACGACGAGCCGGCCAACTCGCCGGGCCGCCACGTCCAGTGACCGGCTGAGCTGCTGCGCGAGCCAGGCCTCGGGCGGCCCGCTCAGCGTTCCACCGGGTGGGCTCGGTCCTCGTCCTCGGCGAGCTCCTGCGGCACCACTGCGGCCAGGCACCGCCGAATGCCCTCGACGATGCTGCTGGCGGTGAAGAGATCGTCCTCGGTCTCCCGCCGAGCCGCCCGGAGCTCGTCGACCAACCGGTGCAGGGCCTCGTAGCCCTTCCGGGTGTCCTCTGGGTCCGCGCTCGGACCGCTCATGCTGCGCAGCACCTCGCCCAGCTGGGCCAGAGCCGCAGCCGCCGGCCGGCGGAGGGAGGGGCCCAGCGCCACCCGGTCGTTCTCGGCGACCTCCGTGTCGGCGATCAGCTGGGTCAGGTCCTCGATCAGGAGGGCCAGGCCCTCCAGAGCACGCGCCTGCGCGTAGAGCCGGTCGGCGTCCGACTGGTACCTCCTCACCCGTCGGTTGCCGCGCCGGGCCTCGCCGGCCTGCTGGACCGCCGAGCGCATCTGGTCGAGGACCGGGTCGACCGCACGCATCCGGTCGCGCCACTCGTGCCGGCTCGGCGGGTGGTCCCGCTGCAGCCCGTCGGCGAGGTCGGCGAGCTGCCCCGCCAGCGTCTCCCGCAGCCGGTGCATCTCCGTCTGGGCCGGGCCGAGAGGGACGGGCGGGAAGGCCACGGTCACCCCCAGCCCCACCAGGGCGCCCAGCAGCACCAGACCGACGAGCGCGAGGACGTACCCGGTCGGGTCGTTCCCCCCGAAGACCAGCGCGAACAAGGCCGTGGTCGGGACCCAGCTGCCGGCGTTGCCCAGCCGCCGCCACGTCCCGAGCAGCATGCCGACCCTACCGCAACGGAGAGTGCGACCACGTCGGGCATCGGGAGCTCGGTCAGCACCATCCCGAGCACCCCGCCCACGACGAGCGCCAGCGTCACCTCCGCCGACTCGCGGACCGATCCGGCCAGCGTCACCGCGGACGTGACCACGGCTCCGAGGGGGGCGTAGAAGGGGTAGTCGGCGAGCGGCTCCGGGAGGGGGTGGCCAGCGCCCACGCGAGCGCGGCCGCCACGGCCGTCTTCAGCCCCAGCACCAGGCGCGGATGCCGGTCCCAGAAGCGCAGTGGCGCCGTGGGCCCGTCGGCAGGGCCGCCGCCTGCTCGTGTGCTCGGCATCGGGCCATCCTCGCCGATGCGCTCCCACCGACGTCCGGGACGCACATCGGGCGTCGGGACGGTGCGACCGCGGGTCTCGACCATCGTGCGCGAGGGCCACCCGCCGGGTGCGTCCACGCGCGCCGGGCGGCCTCCGGGCGCGGCGCGCCGGAGCGACGTCGTCGGCGGTCATCCCGGGGTGCTGAGCGGGCACGCGCTCTGCGGGGGCTGCTACGGCGCGGGCCGCAACCGGGTGCCGAGCCCGGGAGAGCGCCGGCCGGGTCCTCGCATCACCCGCGCAGCCGGTCCCACCGCGGGGACCGTCAGCCGGGCGCCGGGTCGGACGAACGCCCCTGCCCGGTCACAGCCGGGCAGGGGCGCCTCGTCGACGGTCCGGCCTCAGCGGGCCACCACGGCGGGTGTCAGCCGGGCAGGAACGACACGTGCGGGTGGTCCATGTGGTTGGCGGTGGGCGACCCCCGGTCCGCCATGCCCTGCCACGTGCCCGTACGGACCTGGTAGATCCGCTGCTGCCAGATCACGTACTCGACCCGGAACCGGGCGGCGTTGTCGATGACGTACTGGGTGACGGCGTCTCCCTTGGCCTGGTCCGTGTGGACCATGAAGTCGGCCGCGAGGTCCTGCGTCGGGCTGTGGCCGGGCCGGGTCACGACCGTCCCGACGCCGAACCGCTCGGCGACCTCCTGGACGACGGGGCGGACGTGCGGAGCCCACACGTCGTACGCGCCCGCACTCGCCGCCGGAGCCGCGGGAGCCGCGGGAGCGGCTGGGGCGGCACGGTCGGCACTCCGACTGGCCGGCCGCTCCGCGATACGAGGCGCCGCGGCAGCCACCGCGCCGCCGAACGCGAGTCGCTGACCGACCCGCAGGGTGTTCGGGTCCGCGCCGATGACCTCCCGGTTGAGCGCGTACGCCTGCTGCCAGGTGATTCCGTGGGCGGCCGCGATCCTGCCGAGCGTGTCGCCCGCCCGGACGACGTACTCCCCCGACGCGCTCTGCGGGGTCACGGCCGGAGCCGCGGGTGCCGCACCGGTGCCGCCGATGGTGAGCACCTGACCGACGCGCAGGCGGTTCGGGTCGGCGCCGACTCTGCCGGCGTTGTCCGCGTAGATGGTCTGCCACGTGGTGCCGTGGGCCGCGGCGAGGGTGCTGAGGGTGTCGCCAGGAGCGACCGTGTGCTCCGCGGCGTGCGCCGGGGCGGCCACCGCGAGGGGGACGGCCACTGCTGCCACGACCGTCAGGGCGGGACGGGTCACGGACGCCATGCTCGGGCGCCGGGTGGGACGGAGGTTCCGTCCCGGGTGTCGCTGTGCCATGGATGTGCGCCTCTCACCGCCTGCGGAGTTAGCTGTCGGGTTCGGGCGAGAGCTGCCCGGCCGCGGATGCGGCTTCACCCCAGGGCCCGGAGGCCCGGTGCTGCGAGGTGGGTCCCCCGCGCCTGCCCGTCGTGTCGTCTGGTCCGGTGACGGTGGGCAGGTTCGGCGGGCCGCCATCCGGGGTCCTCCGCATTCGGTGGACGAGCGCACGGTAGGCAGACGGCGATCGGCCACGGCAGTCCCCCGGTCGCCTCCACCGGGCTCTGGAACGGGGAGGGCCGCAAGGCCGCCGACGTACCTCCTCGGCGGCCGCCGGACGCGCCTGGCCTGCGCTTTCCGCCGCTCGCGACCTGCCCGCACGCCAGCGGTGGGCACCGGCGCGGCGCTGGCCGCTCACGGGTTTGGTTGCAGACTCGACCTACTTTCCGTCGGTATGTCGTGACCCACCGCAGTCACTCGGCGCGCGTGCCACGGCGACCTCGGCGGGCGTCGGCGGCGGTCGGTCCAGGTGCCCGGCCACCGGCGGGGAGACGGGAACGGCCCCGGCCGTCCTCCTCGGGAAGGAGGTCGGCCGGGGCCGTCCGGGCCGCTCGGCGGCGGGGCGCGGTCGCCGGATCGGCGATCAGGCCCGCCGACCGCCGGTGAAGCGGCTCAGCAGTCGCTTGAGCAGGTTGGCCTTGATGAGTCCGGAGATGAGGCCCATGTCCGTTTCCCCTCCAGTAGGTCGACGCTCTCCGGGCACTACCCGCCGCGGCCGCGGACATCAGGTCCGGGCCGAACGAGCGGGACGTCTCCGCCGGGAGCGACTGCGCCTTCCGCCGCGCGGCGGCCCTAGCATCGCCCCGTGGACCAGCAGGCACTGATGTCGATCGTCCAGCGCTACTGGGACGGGCTGTGGAACCGGCGCGACCTGACGGTGATCGACGAGCTCATCGCCGAGCCCTACGTGCGGCACTCCTCGGCCGGTACCCGGTCGCTGACCCGTGCCCAGTTCAAGCGCGAGGTGCGCGAGTCCTGGCAACTGCTGCACGACCCCGCGACCACCGTCGACGACCAGGTGACCGCCGAGGACCGGATCTGGACGCGGGCCACCACCACCGGCCTCAACCTGGACACCGGGCAGACGTCGGTGGTCACCTGGCTGGTGGTGCACCGGGTCGCCGACGGCCAGATCGCCGAGTCGTGGAGCGCCACCCTGCCCGGCGTCGACTGGCGCTGACCCCGCGCCCGGCGCGGACCGGGACTCCGGCGCGCCGGGAGCTCAGCCCAGGTCGCGCAGCCGGTTCGCGCCGGCCATCCGGCGCCGGCTGAGGACCGCGTACAGGGCGACGAAGGCGAGCACGCCGGCGCCCATCCCGATCAGCGTCCACCGCAGGCCGATGAGGTCGGCGAGCAGGCCCAGCGGGAGTGCGGCGATGCCGAACGCGCTGAAGCTGAGCATGATCAGCCCCTGCACCCGCCCGTGGTACTCCATGTCCGACAGGGCGATGAGCTGCGACTGGTTGGTGGTCTGGAAGCCGAGCATCGACGCGCCGACGGCGAGGAGCACGACCACTGCGACGTAGGCGTTGGGCGCGATCGCCAGCGCGCAGATGGCGAGGCCGAAGACGGCGCCGGACCCCACCAGGACCCGGGTCTGCCGCACCCACGAGGTGCGCCGGCCCAGCAGCAGGCCCGCCGCGACCCCGCCGACCGCGGACGTCGCTGCCAGCACGCCGTAGCCGACCGAGCCGAGGCCGAACAGGTCGCTGGAGATGGTCGGCATGAACGCCAGGTACGGCAGCCCCATCATGGCGACGCCGATGCCGCACCACACCAGGGCGCTGAGCTCGGGGTGCCGCCGGACGTAGCGCACCCCGTCGGCGAGCTCCCCGAGCGGGGAGCGTCCGGAGGCATCCCCCCGCCGCCGCCCGGCGGGGAGGGCGGTGGTGAGGAGAACCCCGACGGCCGCCAGCGCCGCGCTGAACAGGAAGATCGCCTCGATGCCCCAGGTGAACGCCCCGATGACCACGCCGGCCAGCGCTGGGCCGACCACCCGGTTCACCTCGGCGTTGACCAGGAGCAGCGAGACCGCCTGCGGCACCGACCCACGGGGCACCAGCTCGGTCAGAAACGCCATCCGGGCCGGGTTGAACAGCGCGAAGCCCACGGCCTGCAGCACGCCCGCGCCGAGCAGCATCCAGTAGGCGATGACGTCGAGGACGACGGCCAGCCCGATCCAGGCGCTCGACACCGCCAGCAGGAGCACCGAGATCTGCAGCACCAGTCGTTTGGGCAGCCGGTCGGCCGCCACGCCACCCCACGGCGTGGCCACCAGCAGCGCCACGCCGAACGCCAGCAGGACCCCGCCCAGGGCGGCGTTCGACCCGGTCAGCTCGAAGGCCAGCCAGCTGCGGGCGATCGCCTGCGCCATGACGCCCAGGAAGACCGCCGCGGCGTTGAGGTAGAGGACGAGGAAGCCGCCGATCCGCAGGATCGCCATCGCGCCGAGCACCGACGGGGGTTCCGGCGCCTCCGGGGGGACGGTCCCGCCGGGGACCGGGACCGCCGGTACCGGCACCTCGGCTCCCTGAGCCGGGCCGGACGCCGGTGGTGACGATCCCCGCCCGTCGCGCTGTGCGTCGACGTCCCGGATGGCTTCCCCGCTCATGGCTCCCCTCGCCCGGCGCCCGCACGGGGTACCCGACCGTCCAGCACCACCTCCCGCACGGACGGGGGCACACCCGACCCTGCCACACCGGGCGCAGGAAGCCACGGTGGTCGGACCGCAACGGAAGGCCGCCGCGCCGGTACCGGGCCCGATGCCCGCGGTCACCGCGGCACCCTCGGGTCGGGCGTGGACAGGCGTACCTGCGCGGTCAGCCGTCCGGGCTGCGCGCCTCCTCCTCGGCCGGCGTCCGCCGCCCGAACCAGAGGATGCCGACCCCCAGCGACACCACCAGCAGCACGGCCATGACGACCAGCAGCGGCACCGCCCCGAACTGCGCGATCAGCGGCAGCGACGCCGCGGTGACCAGGCCGCCGCCGAAGAAGGGTTCGAAGGCCAACTGCTTGTACCCGAAGGCCTCCATGGCCGGCGTGGCCGCGTTGGGGTCGGCGACCCGGATCAGGATCAGCCCGGTGGCCGTGACGCCCAGGGACTGCCCCAGGTCGCCGATCCCCCGCTCGAACCAGAACCGCGGGATCATCCGCCGCGCCAGGAAGACGAACACGCCGACGTTCCAGGACAGGCCGGCGACCGCCAGCACCAGGAACGTCACCCAGTTGTCCGCGATCGCCTGGATGGAGAGCGTGGCCAGGGCACTGATGATCAGCAGGTCGAGCGCGATCCCCTGGATGCGCAGCATCATCTGCCGGTCGACGATGCCGGTGCGGTCGAAGCGGTCGACCACCTTCTGCACCGCGACGCCGCCGATCATCGCCAGCGGGAACAGCGGCACGAACTCGAAGAGCTCGACGGTGTCGGCCCAGAGCGCGGCCTCCAGCGCCTGCAGCCCCTCGAGCAGCGCCAGCCCGACCAGGATCGCCACGGCGACGATCGCGAAGTGGATGGCCAGCGGCTCCACCGAGGCGGTGCGCACCGTCAGCATCGCGGCCGGCCTCTGCTCCTCCCGCTCGTAGAGCCCGCGCTGCTCGGCCAGCGACGTCTTCGCGTCGTCCTCGAGCACCTGGGCGCGGCCCGTGCGCACCCCCCAGTTGATCAGGGCGATGCCGACGACGACGCCGGAGACGACGCCCACCGTGGCCAGGCCCAGCGCCAGGTCCTGACCCTCCGGGAAGCCCAGGTCGGCGAACGTGCTGCCCAGCCCCGCGGCCGTGCCGTGACCGCCCTCGAACCCCACCTCGATCAGCGCGCCGACCATCGGGTCCTGGCCGAGGAAGGGCACGAGCAGCAGCACGGCGAGCAGCAGCCCGATCACGTACTGGCCGGACGCCATGGTCACGCCCAGGGCCAGCTGGGGGCCGGCCAGCTCGGCGGCCTCCTTGACCCTGGGGATCCGCTCGCCGAGGAAGAGCGTCGCGAACACCACCGAGATGAGCAGGCCGGGGAGCGAGGCCCAGACGTCGAGGAACTCGGCCGGCCACAGGCCCCCGGTCAGCGGTGCGTCCTCCCCGCCGATCGCCTCGGCCACCGAGCCGATCACCTCGGGGCCGATGACCAGGGCCAGGAAGCCGCCGATGATGGAGCTGGGCAGGAACAGCTTCTGCGCGATCCGTGAGCGGATCCGGATGAGCTTGGCGACCAGGAGCAGGACGCCCAGCACCAACAGGCTGAGTCCGATGACGTTGGCGGACACGGCGCCTCCCTCGGATGGGGCCGGATCGGGGCCGGTCGCGCAGGGTGGTCCCCGACGAGTTGGTCCACCCTGTCGGCTCCGGGACCGGACGACAACCCGGCGCCGGGCCGCCCGGTGCTCTCGACGTTCACCTGGTCTCCTGTCGACGGGGACCTCGGACGTCTCCGCCCGCCGACACCGTGCCGGATGCGGGCCGAGCCCGTCGGGCGGCGCCCGGGAACCGGCGGGCCGGCCGGGGGCGTTGTCGAGGAGCCGGCCCACGCCCTGGACCCCACCGCCGTCGACCTCACCGCCCCGACGAGGAGCACCATGACCACCCCGCTGCCCACCGGTCCCGCCGGCGCCCTGGACGTGCAGGCCGACGACGACGAGCTGTCGTGGCTGCTCTCGCTCGACCCCACGGTGGTCGCCGTCCTCGGCGGCGTCCTGCTCACCCTGCTGGTGGTCGCCGCGCTCGTCGGGTGGCTGGCCCTCCGCCGGGTCCGCCGCAGCCCGCTGGTGGCCCGGAGCCGGGAGCTCGCCGCGCGCGGCCGCGAACTGGGCGTGCAGGGCGCCACCGCCGTCGCGGCCCGCCGGCTGCCGCCGGGCGACCGGCGCTCCTGCGCAGAGCTCCAGTTCGAGGTCGCCCGCGCCCGGGACCGGCTGCGTCGCCACGTGGCCGGCGCGCAGGCCGCCGGCGCGCACCTCGGCGACGTGCCGGACCTGGTGCCCGCGCTGGAGGCCGAGGGCATCCGGCTCGAGCAGCGGCTGCGGCAGCGGGCACTGGTCCCCGACCCGACCGACGGGACCGACCTGGCGGCGGAGGCACGCGCCCACCTCGACACGATCGCCGACGTCTGCGACGCGGTGCTGCAGGCCGAGCGGGCGGCGTCCGCGGTGAGCCGGCCGACCACCGACGTCGCCGACGCGGTCAGCGCGCTGCGTGCGCACACCGCCGCCTACCGGGAGCTGACCGCCCAGCCGGCGGCTCCCCCGCTCCCCCCGCCCCGTTCGCCGGTGCCCCCGGTCCCGGAGGCACCGCGCGGCTGACCCCGGCAGCCGGCGCTCGGGCTGAGCGCACGCAGCCCGCGTGCGCTCAACCCGAGCGCGTGATGCCGGCCGCCACCCGTTGCAGCACGCCCAGCAGCCAGTGGTGGCCCGGGTCGAGCTGCCGACTGGGGTGGGACCACGCGGTCTCGACCACCGGGGGCAGCGCGACCGGGAGCTCGACCCGCCGCAGGCCCTGCGACGCGAGGTCGCCGGCGATCAGCTCGTGGGCCAGGACCAGGAGGTCGGTGCCGGCGACCAGACGGTGCAGCAGCGTCAGGTTCTGCACCTTCACCGCGCTGCGCCGGTCGATGCCCAGGGCGGCCAGGGCGGCGTCCACCGGTGAGTTCATCGGAGGGTCGCGGAAGGAGACGACCCAGCGCGCGTCGCTGATCTCCTGCGGGCTGAGGTGCTCCCCCACCGAGGTGTTGGCCACTGAGGTGACGCAGATCCAGTGATCCCGGTACAGCTCGACGGAGTTCAGCGTCGGTGCGGTGAACAGGCCCCGGGGCGCGATCATCACGTCGATGTCGCGCGCCGCGGTCAGCGGGTCGACGGCGAACCGGGGGTCGAGCGGCTGGAAGTCCAGGCGCACGTGCGGCGCCTCGGACATGACCTCGCGGACGATCCCCGGCCCGAGCAGCGTCTGCACCGAGTCGGAGCACTGGACCACCCACTGCCGCTCCGACGTCCCCGGGTCGAAGTCAGGCCGTGCGTTGAGCAGCAGCTCCAGCCGCTGGATGGTGTCGCTGACCTGGCTGCGCAGGGCGTGGGCCAGCGGCGTGAGCTCGTAGGTCGACCCGGTCCGCTCCAGCAGCGGGTCGTCGAAGTGCCGGCGCAACCGGGCCAGCGCCGCACTGGTGCCCGGCTGGCTCAGGCCCACCCGCTCGCCGGCCCGGGTCACGTTGCGCTCCTCGAGCAGCGCGTGCAGGACGATCACCAGGTTCACGTCCAGGCTGGGCAGCTCCATGCACTCTCCTCGGGCGATCGTCGCTGACCGGTGCCGCGGGAGCGTAGAGGCACCCCCGCACGCCGGTGACCCGCCTGCTCGCGAGGTCCCCCGTCCGGGCGGGTCAGCCTCCGGACGTGACCTGCGTCATCCGCGGCGCTGATGGCCGGCCATATCCAAGCGGCGTTTCCGCTGTGTGACCCCCGTCGCAGATGCTGGGCGCGCCCTACGGACGAGCTGGTCCGGCCGGGGCGTCCACCGTCGGACACACGTGAGGGGCCCAGTCAGATGCACAGCCAAGCCGGCGTCCCGGAGATCGACCACGCAGGGGCGTGGGCGCTGGCCCGGCTGCGGGACGACACCGGGCGGAACTTCCCCGCGCTCGTCGCCCGGGACCGCGTCCTGGACCTGTCCGGCCGCGCGGAGCTGGGCCCCGCCACCAGCACCCGGCCGCTGCTCGACCGCTGGGACGAGGTCCTGCCGCGGTTGCACGAGCTGGCGCTGACCACCGAGGGCTGGGCGCCGCTGACCGGGTCGACGGTGCTGAGCCCGGTCGAGCCCCGCCAGGTGTTCCAGGCCGGCGCCAACTACCGCACCCACGTCCTGGACCTGGTGGTCGCCCACCACGACGGCGCGGACGGCCGCACCCCGGAGCAGGTGCGCACGGACGCCGCGGCGCACATGGACGAGCGCCTGGCGCTCCCGCCGTTCGTGTTCCAGGGGCTGCCCAGCGCGATCTGCGGAGCCCACGACGACGTGGAGCTCCCCCGGGACGGGGAGCAGCCCGACTGGGAGCTGGAGCTGGCCGCCGTCATCGGCCGGCGCGCCCGGCGGGTGCCGGTCGAGGACGCGCTGGACGTCGTCGCCGGCTGGACGATCGTCAACGACGTGACCCTGCGGGACAAGCTGTTCCGCAAGGACTCGGCGGCGCTCGGCGCCGACTGGCTGGCCGCCAAGAACTCCCCGACGTTCCTGCCGACCGGGCCGGTGCTGGTGCCGCGGCAGTCGCTGCCCGACCCGGGCGACCTGCGCATCACGCTGCGCCTGAACGGCGACGTCATGCAGGACGAGTCGACGAAGGACATGGTCCACGACGTCGCCCGGCTCGTGTCCTGGTGCTCCGAGGTGGCGACCCTGCTGCCCGGTGACCTCGTCCTCACCGGCAGCCCCGCCGGCAACGGCCTGGCCCACGGCCGGCTGCTGCGCGCCGGCGACGTCATGGACTCCACCATCACCGGCCTCGGCGCGCAGTCCAACCGCTGCGTCGACGAGGCCTGACCACGCCCCGCTCCCGCACACCCCGACCGCACCCGAGAGAGGACAGCCGTGTCCGACCGGCTCATCACCCACCTGAGGCACGTCGACATCGCCGTGCCCGACTACGACCGGCAGCGCGCGTTCTACACCGACCTGTGGGGCCTGACCCCGGTCGCCGAGGACGGCGACCTGGTGTACCTGGCCGCCGAGGGCTCCCCCGAGCAGTACGTCGTCCGGCTGCGCAAGGACGCCGGCAAGCGGCTGGACCTGATCGCCTACGGCGCGGCCTCCCGCGCCGACGTCGACGCCATGGCCGCCCGGCTCGGGTCGGCTGGCGTGCAGCTGGTCAGCGAGCCCGACGCCGTGCAGACCCTCGGCGGCGGCTACGGCTTCCGGTTCTTCGACTGCGACGGCCGTACGGTCGAGATCTCCACCGAGGTGGAGAACCGCCGGCACCGCCGGATCGAGGAACGCGAGGCGATCCCGGTCCGCCTGTCGCACGTCGTCGTCAACTCCCCCGACACCGCGCGCACCGAGGCGTTCTACGCCGAGCACCTGGGCTTCGCCGTCTCCGACAAGCTCACCCACCCGTTCGTCGGCGACCTGATGACCTTCATGCGCTGCAACCCGCAGCACCACAGCTTCGCCGTGGCGAAGGCGCCGCACGCCTCGCTGCACCACATCTCCTTCGAGATGCGCGGCCTCGACGAGTACATGCGCGGCACCGGCCGGCTGCTGCGGGCCGGCACCCGGATGATCTGGGGTCCCGGGCGGCACCTGGCCGGCGACAACACGTTCAGCTACTTCATCGACCCGCACGGCAACACGATGGAGTACACGACCGAGCTCGAGCAGCTCGACGAGGACAGCTGGCACCCGAGCCTCTACGACGTCACCGACCTCGAGGTGCAGGACCAGTGGGGCACCGCCAACCCGTTCGACGAACTGGTCGGCAAGGAGAGCTTCAACGACCCCGACCGCGGCGTCTTCGTCGCGCCGCCGGTCTGAGCGGGGAGCGACGCAGATGAGCGCAGTGCAAAAGGTCCTGGTCATCGGCGGCGGGGCGGCCGGCCTGGCGGCCGCCACCCTGCTGGCCGACGCCGGCGTGCAGGTCGACCTGGTGGAGGTCAAGCCGGAGGTGTCCGCGCTGGGGTCGGGCATCACCCTGCAGGCCAACGCCCTGCGGGTGCTGCGGGAGGTGGGCATCCTCGACCAGTGCCTGGTCGAGGGCGCCGACTCGACGCAGCTGCGGCTGCGGGCACCCGACCCCGAGGCGACCGTGCTGGCGACCATGGGCGGGCCGCCGGAGGGGGCGCCGGCCGCGCCGTCCGACGGCCTGCCCAACGCCATCGGCATGTACCGGCCGGCCCTGGCGGCGCTGCTCGCCGACCGTGCCACCGACGCGGGGGTGACCTTCCGCTTCGCCACCACCGTGGTGGAGCTGGTGCAAGACGAGCACGGCGTGGACGTCGTCCTCAGCGATGGGACCGCCCACCGGTACGACCTGGTGGTCGCCGCGGACGGCGTGCGGTCGCCCACCCGCGCGCTGCTCGGCGTCGAGCTGGAGACGCGCTCGCTGGGCATGGGGATCTGGCGGGTGTTCGCGCCGCGACCGGCCGACGTGCCGACCGGCGAGCTCTACTACGGCGGCCGCTGCTACATCGCCGGCTACACCCCGACGTCGTCGGACATGCTCTACGCCTTCCTGGTCGAGGACGCGCAGGACCGCTCCACGGTCACCCCGGAAGAGAAGGTCGAGATCGTCCGCGAGCTGGCCGCGCACTACGGCGGGCCCTGGCGGGAGATCCGGGAGTCGGTGAAGGACCCCGACGCGATCCACTACACGCTGTTCGAGCAGCACCTGCTGCCCGCGCCGTGGAACCGCGGCCGCGTGGTGCTGATCGGCGACGCCGCGCACACCTGCCCGCCGACGTTCGCGCAGGGCGCGGCGATGGCGTTGGAGGACGCGCTGGTGCTCAGCGAGCTGCTCCTGGCGGCGCCGGTGGTCGACGAGGAGCTGTGGGCCCGGTTCCACGAGCGCCGGCTGGCGCGCGTGCAGACCGTGGTCGAGGGGTCGGTGACGTTGGCCCGCTGGCAGCTGGAGGGCGTGCGCGGCGACGTGCCCGGCCTCATGGGGCGGGTGCAGGCAGTGACCGCCCAGCCCGCCTGACCCACCAGCCGCCACCGCACCCCAGGAGAAGTCAGTGACGACGTCCCCACCCGCACCCACCATCGACGTGCACGCGCACGTCGCCCTCCCCGCGGCCGACGCCCTGCTCGACGGGCAGCCCGGCCTGGCCGACCAGCGGCGCACCGACGCCGCGACGCTGGGACCGGCGTCCCAGCAGTACAACATCGGCCAGCTGGCCGAGCTGATGCCCCGGCTGACCGGCCTGGACCTGCGGCTGGCCGCCATGGACGCCGCCCGGGTCGACCTGCAGGTCGTCAGCCCCATGCCGGCGCCGGCGCACTGGGCCGACCGCGAGCTGGCCGACCGGTTCGTCACCACGACGAACGAGGGGGTCCGGGCATACTGCGACCAGGCCCCCGACCGCCTGCTGCCGATCGGCACGGTCTCGCTGCACGAACCGGACCTCGCGGTCGAGCAGCTGCGCACCGCCGTGCGTGACCTGGACCTGCGGGGGGTGCAGATCTCCACCTCCGCCGGCCCAGGCCGGGAGCTGGACCACCCCTCGCTGGCGGAGTTCTGGGCCGCCGCCGAGGAGCTGGGCGCCGCGGTGCTGATCCACCCCTGGGGGTGCACGCTCGGCGAGCGACTGGACGCCTACTACCTGTTCAACACCGTCGGCAACCCCACGGAGACGGCGCTGGCGCTGTCCCGGATCGTCTTCTCCGGCCTGCTGGAACGCCACCCGCAGCTGCGGATCTGGTCCGCGCACGGCGGTGGTTACCTGGGCAGCTACGCCGTCCGGGCCGACCACGCCTGGCGGGCCCGCGGCGATGCCCGGACCACCTCGGTGCCGCCGAGCGAGCTGCTGCGCCGCACCTGGGTCGACTCCCTGGTCTACGACACCGAGCAGCTACGGCACCTGGTCGCGGTGATGGGCGCCGGTCAGGTGACCCTGGGCAGCGACTTCCCCTTCGACATGGGGGTCGAGGACCCGGTCGACCGGCTCGAGGCCGCCGGCCTGGACGCAGCCACATCCGCGGCCGTGCGCGGCGGCAACGCCGTGCGGCTGCTGGGGCTCGACGTCCGTGCACCGCAGGAGGCGACCCGATGAGGATCGCGCGGCACGCGACGGGCGGGCAGCCGCGGCTGGCCGTCGTCGACGGCGAGGAGCTGGTCGGCCTGGCCGCCGGGGTCGAGCTGGCCGAGCTGATCGGCACCACCGGCCGGCTGGCCGAGGCCGCCGACGCCGCGCTGCGGTCCCGGGCGGACGTCGTCGGGCTGCCGGGGACCGAGCTGCTCGCGCCGCTCGCGCCGCCGACCTTCCGCGACTTCTCCACCTTCTACGAGCACGCCAGCGGGATCTCCCGCAACGGCAACCCGGAGGGCGGGGTGGCCCCGGAGTTCTTCGAGATCCCCACCTTCTACTTCTCCAACCCCTACGCGATCACCGGCCCGTACGCCGACGTGCCGGTGCCGCCGGGCTGCGAGCTGTTCGACTTCGAGCTCGAGGTGGGTGCGGTCATCGGCGCGGCCGGCCGGGACATCCCCGTCGAGGACGCCGCCGAGCACATCGCCGGGTTCGTGGTGCTCAACGACTTCTCCGCCCGCGACGTGCAGTTCCACGAGATGCGCATGCGGCTGGGGCCGGCCAAGGGCAAGGACGGCAGCACCACTCTCGGGCAGTTCTTCGTCACCCCCGACGAGCTGGCGCCGCACCGGTCGGGGCCCTCCTACGACCTGCGCATGGAGGTGCGGGTCAACGACGAGCTCATCGGCCGGGACACCCTGGCCAACATGTCCTGGACCTTCGAGGCCCTGGTCGCCTACGCCTCGCGGGGCGCCGACGTCCGGCCGGGCGACCTGCTCGGCTCGGGCACCTGCCAGAACGGGTGCCTGGCCGAGCTGTGGGGACGGCACGGCCGCGACCACCTGCCACCGCTGCGCCCCGGCGACGTCGTCACGACCTCCGTCGAGGGCCTGGGCGGCACCCGCAACCGGATCGTCCCCGGCGCGAGCCGGCACCCGATCGAGCCCTGGAGGACGACGTGAGCACCCACCACGCGATCGACCGGCTGGCCCTCGGGCCCGGCCGCGCCGAGGAGGTCGCCGACGGCGTCTTCGCCTTCGTCCAGCCCGACGGCAGCTGGATGATCAACAACGCCGGGTTCCTCGTCGGCCGCGACGGGGTGAGCGTGATCGACGCCGCCTCGACCGAGCGGCGCACCCGTGACCTGCTGGCGGCGATCGCGCAGCGCAGCCCCGCGCCGGTGCGGACGCTGGTCAACACGCACAGCCATCCCGACCACACCGCCGGCAACTCGCTGTTCACCGGGGCCACGATCGTCGCCCACGAGGACGCCCGCCGGGAGGTGCTGGCGCTCGGGCAGGTCGGCAACGGCCCGATCTGGTCGCCGGTCGACTACGGCGACCTGTCGCTGGCGCCGCCGTTCCTGACCTTCCGTGACCGGGTCACCCTGTGGTCGGACGACCTGGAGTGCCAGGTCGTGCACAGCGGCGGGCCGGCGCACACCACCAACGACGTCGTGGTGTGGATCCCGGACCGCTCGGTGCTCTTCGCCGGCGACCTGCTGTTCAACGGGGGCACGCCGTTCCTGCTCTCCGGGTCGGTCCTGGGCGCCATCGACGTCCTGGAGCGCTTCGTCCGGCCGCTGGGGGCGCGCACGATCGTCCCCGGCCACGGCGCGGTCACCGGGCCCGAGGTGATCGACGACGTGCTGGCCTACCTGCGCTTCGTGGAGAGCCTGGCCCGGGAGGGGCTGGCGGCGGGTGTCACGCCGCTGGAGCTGGCCCGGGCCACCGACCTGGGCCGCTTCGCCGAGCTCAGCGACCCCGAGCGCATCGTGGGCAACCTGCACCGCGCCTACGCCGACCTCTCCGGTGGTCCCGGGGACCGGGGCCGGCCGCTGGACGTGATGGCCGCGCTGCAGGACATGGTCGCCTTCAACGGCGGCCGGCCGCTCACCTGCCTCGCCTGACCCGACCGGCCTGACCCCGCGCAGCCCGGCCGCGCCCTGCGAGCCGCAGCCACCCACCCGGCGTGGCTGCCGGCTCCCTGCGGGCTGCCCGCGGCCCGGCGGGTCATCCGCCGCGCTGATGGCCGGCCATATCCGAACGGCGTTTCCGGACGCCGCCCCACGGTCCCCATGCTGAGCCCCGGTGTAGCCCGGGTCACACCCCGGAACCGCCGCCCCTACCGAATGGAGGTCGCAGGTGCCCACGATGTCGTCCGCACCCGTCCACCGCAGCCCCGCGCCCGCCACGCCGGCGACCGAGCCGACGCTGGCACTGGTCTCGGTGTCCAAGCACTTCGGCCCGGCCCGGGTGCTCGACGACGTGAGCCTCACGCTGCACCCCGGCGAGGTGCACGGCCTGGTCGGCCAGAACGGCTCGGGCAAGTCGACGCTGATCAAGGTGCTCTCCGGGCTGCACCGGGCCGACGCCGGCTCCGTCGTCAGCGGCGGGGAGAGCCACCCGCTGCCACTGAGCGTGGCGCAGCTCGACGCCCTCGGCGTCGCCTTCGTGCACCAGGACCTGGGGTTGGTCGAGAGCCAGACCGTGCTGGACAACGTCCGGGTGGGCCGCTACCGGCGGGGCCGGTTCTCCCGGCGGGTGCGCCGCGACCTGGAGGCGCGGGCCGTCACCGCATCGCTGTCCCGGCTGCGCTCCGACATCGACCCGCACGCGCTGGTGTCCACGCTGCCGCCCGCCGACCGGGCCCTGGTGGCCATCGCCCGCGCGCTGCAGAACAGCGGCGACGGCGGTGTGCTGGTGTTCGACGAGGCCACCCAGTCCCTGCCCCGTGAGGTGCTCATCGGCTTCTACGCGACGGTCCGGGAGCTCGCGGCCGCCGGGTGCGCCGTCCTGCTGGTCAGCCACCAGCTCGACGAGGTCGTCGCCCTCACCGACCGGGTCACGGTGCTCAAGGACGGGCGGGTCGCGGCGGCCGGGATCCCGACCGCGCAGACCAGCCGCCGGGAGATCACCCGGCTGATGCTCGGCGCCGACGCCGACACGCAGGCCCTGCACGACACCGTCCCCACCCGCCCCGGTGCCCCGGTGCTGGAGCTGCGCAGCGTGACGTCGCCGACCCTGCACGGGCTGGACCTGATCGTGCACGCCGGCGAGGTCGTGGGGGTGACCGGCACGACCGGGGCCGGGCACGACGAGCTGCCCTACGTGCTGGCGGGGGTCAGCCCCGGCCGGGGAGCCGTCCGGGTGGGCGACGAGCAGGTCGACCTGGCCGGCGCCGGCCCCCGGGCGCTGCTCGACGCGGGGATGGCCCTGGTCCCGCAGGGCCGGGCGCAGCAGGGCCTCGCCGTGACGATGAGCGCGCAGGACAACCTGTGCCTGCCCCGGGTGCGGGCCCGCAGCGGGCCCTGGCGGGTGACCACCGACTGGCAGCGCGACGAGTTCGCCTGGGTGGTCGAGCGGCTGGGCATCACGCCGCCGCAGGGCGACCTCCCGGTCGCTGCGCTGAGCGGGGGCAACCAGCAGAAGCTGCTGCTCGGCAAGTGGCTGGTCGCCGGACCCAGCGTGCTGGTGCTGCACGAGCCCACGCAGGCCGTCGACGTCGGCGCCCGCCGGGACATCCTGCGCAGCATCCGCGAGGCCGCCGCCGCCGGCGCGGCGGTCCTCGTCTCCTCCATCGACAACGAGGACCTCACCACCGTCTGCGACCGCGTCCTCGTTCTGGACGGCGGGGCGGTGACCGGCGAGCTACGGGCACCGCTGACCGCCGACCAGGTCCTCGACGCCGTCTTCCGCGCCGAGTCCCCGAGTCCCGCGACGCCGACAGCCACGACCTCGACCTCGACCTCGACCTCCTCGATCATCACCGAAGGGCAGTCCGCATGAGCACGTCCGTCTCCGCAGCCGACCGTTCCGGCACCGACCGCCCCGGCGACGTGGCCACCGCGCTCCCCGGCTCGGCCCCCGGTGCCCCGGCCCCGGCCGGCCGGCCGGCACGGGCGGGGCGCCGGCTGTCCGGCGGTGACCTCCTCCGGCGCTGGGCCGTGGTGCTGCTGTGGGCCGCCATGGCCGCGGTATTCGCGCTGGTCAACCCCGACCTGTTCCTCCGTGAGGGCACGTTCAACATCATCTTCGGCGCGAACGGCCAGCTGGTCTTCCTCTGCATGGCCGTGCTCGCCCCGTTCTGCGTCGGGGAGTTCGACTTCTCCGTCGCCGGCGTGATGGGCATGACCGGCGTGACGGTGACCGTGATGTACGCCCAGCAGGGCTGGAGCCTGCCCGCCGCGGTGGCCTTCGCGCTGCTCCTGGGCGCCCTCGCCGGTGCGCTCAACGGCGTCATCGTCGTCGTCCTCGGCGTCGACCCGATCATCACCACGCTCGGCGTGGCCACCGCCCTGCAGGGCGTGGCGCTGTGGATCTCCGGCATGAGCACGGTCACCGGGCTCCCGGTGTCCTTCGGCGAGATCGTCACCAACCGGTTCCTGGGCATGCCGCTGTTCTTCTGGTACGGCGTGGCCCTCACCCTGGCCTTTGCCTACGTCCTGCACGTCACCCCGCTGGGCCGGCACATGGCCTTCGTCGGCGCCAACCGCGAGGTCGCCCGGCTGGCCGGCATCCGGGTCAACCGGATGCGGTTCGGGGCCTTCACCTTCTCCGGCACGGTCGCCGGGCTCGCCGGGGTGCTGCTGGCCGCCAACATCGGCGGCTTCGACCCGACCAGCTCCGGCATCCAGCTGCTCCCGGCGCTGGCCGCCACCTTCCTCGGCACGGCGATCCTCTTCCCCGGTCGGTTCAACCCGCTGGGCACCTGGATCGCGGTGTTCTTCCTGGCCACCGGGATCGTCGGGCTGCAGCTGCTCGGCCTCACCGGCTGGATCAGCGACGTGTTCTTCGGCGGCTCGCTCGTCGTCGCGGTGACCGTGTCGACGCTGCTGCGCCGACGCCGGTCCCGGTTCTGACGCTCCTCCCCACCTCCGTCCGCACCTCCTCCGAAAGGGACGTCCATGTCGACACCTCCTCGCCACAACGCCGTGGTCCGAGGCATCACCGCCCTAGCCTGCGCCGGGACGCTGCTGCTGGCGGCCGCCTGCTCGTCGTCGGACGAGTCGGCCGCCGCGCCGGCCGGTAACGACCCGGGCCGCGATGCCACCGCGGACGTGAACAGCGACGCCCTCGCGACGGTGGAGGCCAACCTCGCCGTCCCGGAGCCGTTCACCGCCCCAGGGCCCGCACTCGAGGGCGTCGACCAGGTGGCCGGCAAGAAGCTGCTCTACATCCCCATCTCCCTGCAGATCCCGGCGTTCCAGTCGGTCTTCGCGGCGGTGCAGGAGGCCACCGGCGAGGTCGGCATGGAGGCCAGCGCCTGCGACGGCAAGTTCAACCCGGCCGGCGTGGCGGCCTGCATCAACCAGGCCCTCGCCCAGGAGGTCGACGTCGTCGTGCTCGAGCAGGTCCCGATCGGTCTCGCCGCGCAGGGTGTCGCGCAGCTCCAGGAGGCCGGCATCTCGATCCTGGTCAGCGGGCAGGAAGCCGCTCCCGGGACCGCGGAGCTGGCCTACCTCGCCACCGGTGGGGACCAGATCATCACCGACATGGCCGACTGGGTGACCGTCGACTCCGGTGGCGAGGCCGACGTGCTCGTCGTCGCGCAGGTGGACAGCCCGCAGCAGCGGGCCTACATCGACGAGGGGCTCCTCCCCCGGTTCGAGGAGGTGTGCCCCGCCTGCACCACGACGGTGATCACCACGACGGCGTCCCAGCTGTCGCAGCTCGGCACCCAGGTCAGCACCGCCCTGCTGCAGGACCCCGACATCGACTACGTCGTCTCGGAGTTCGATGCCAACGTCAGCTACGTCCTGCAGGGCCTGCAGAACGCGCCCACCGGCGGTGACGTGAAGGTGGTGAGCGCCATCGGGGACATCGCGTCGCTGGAGCGGGTCGCCTCCGGGCAGCAGGCCTACGACGCCCTCGGCAGCGACCGCTGGGCGGGCTGGGCGGTCACCGACCAGGTGCTGCGGATGCTCACCGGCGCCGAGCCGCTGGAGAGCTCCACCGGCCCAAGCCGGGCGTTCGACTCCTCGAACATCGACTCGGTGGAGGTGAGCCAGGCGAGCTTCGACGACGAGTCGCTGTGGGGCGGGGACACCTACAGCGACGTGTACCGGCAGCTGTGGGGCCTCTCCTGATCTTCCACCCCCTGCCGGTCGCCCGCGTGGAGCGACTGGGGCCGGATGCGGCAGCCGTCACCTTCGAGGTGGCGGCTGCCGTCCGGGACCGGTTCACCTTCTCGGCCGGCCAGTGGGTCGCCGTGCGGACGAGGCTCGGTGGACAGGAGCTGCGCCGGGCCTACTCGGTGTGCGCGCCAGCCGGCGGGCCCCTCCGCATCGGGGTGCGGGAGCGCCCGGGCGGCGGGCGGGTCTCCTCCTGGCTGGTGCGCCGGGTGGCCGCGGGTGACCTGGTCGAGGTCAGCGAACCCGCCGGTGCCTTCGGCGCGGGAGCCCCGTCCGGCGAGGCGCTCCTCGTGGCCGCCGGGGCGGGCATCACGCCGGTCCTGTCGATCATCGCGACCCGCCTGCGCGACCCGCGGGCCAGGACCCGGCTGGTGCAGGTCGACCGCGGCCCGTCGAGCCGGATGTTCGGCGAGGAGGTCGACCGGCTGGCCGAGTCGAACCCCGGGCGCCTCTCCGTCACCAGGATCTGGACCCGGACGCCGGGCGCCACCCGCCCGTCGTCCGACGACTGGCGACGGCTGCTCGCGGCCGAGGGTCCGCTGTCCCGGATGACGGGGGTGTGGTTGTGCGGGCCCGAAGCGTTGGTCGGCACGCTGCGCCCGATCCTTGCCTCGCTCGGGGTGCCGCACCGGCGGGTGCACACCGAGCTGTTCGACGTCGCGCCGACCGCGGTGGCGCCCGTCGGCGGGACGAGCACGGTGCAGGTGCTGACCGGCGGCGCGGCGGTCAGCACGACCGTCCCGCGGTCCACCTGGCTGCTGGACGCGGCGCGCGGCACCGGCGCCGACGTGCCGTTCTCCTGCCTGGGCGGCATGTGCGGGATCTGCCGAGCGCGCGTCGTGGACGGCGAGGTCGAGATGGTGACCAACCACCACCTCAGCGCCACCGACGTGGCGGCCGGTGCCGTGCTCACCTGCCGGACCCGCCCGGTGAGCCGGTCGGTCACCGTGGACCTCGACGCGTGAGGCCCCGCCGTGGCTGTGGTCCGGCAGCCGGGCACCTCCGCTGGACCTGGTGGCACGACCAGTGGGTGCGCCACCTCGTGGCGTCGCTGGAGCGACGCCTGGAGAGGGAGGCGTGCGCGCACGATGGCCGCACCTCGTGCCCGGTCTGCCGGTTCGTCACCGGTTCGGCTTCCTCCCCGCCCCGCCGGCACCGGTCGACGGTGCCGGCTCCGGCTCCGGCTGACCCACCGGACACCGCGCTACGGTTCGACCAGGTGGCCGTTCGGAGGCCCCGGACGGAGGGTCGGGCCCGGTGACGGAGAGCTGGAATCCGTCTACGTCCCCGAGGTCTGCCGGTTCGTGCAGGAGCAGCTGGGCGCCGACCAGGTCCTCTCGCGGGGCTGGGAGCTGCGCCGCTCGGTCGCCCCGGCCGAGCACGGCGCGCAGCCGCCGGCCAGCGGGGTGCACGTCGACTACGCCCCCGACCACGTCCCGGGCATGGTCACCCGGGCCCATGCACGGCACTTCCCCGACGGTCCCGGGTTCCGGCGGGCGGTCGTCACCAGCACCTGGCGGGTGTTCAGCCCGCCACCCCAGGACTGGCCACTGGCGCTCTGCGACGTCCGCTCGGTCTCCGCGGACGACGGCGCGCCGGTCAGCACGTACTTCGTCGACGAGCTGCCCGACGACCCGTTCGGCCGGGTCGACCACCTGAAGCCGGTGGGCAGCAGCTGGAAGACCCGCCAGGACCCCGCGCAGGCGTGGTGGTACTTCCCCGGGATGACCCGGGACGAGGTGCTGCTGATCAAGCTGGGCGACACCGACCACGGCGTCGCCTGGGCGGCACCCCACTCCGCGTTCGCGGACCCCACCGTCCAGGGGGCCGCGCCCAGGCACAGCATCGAGCTCCGCACCTTCGCCTACTTCCGCTGAGCCCGGGGGCCGGCGGGGGTCACCCCGCCACGGCGGGCGAGGGAGCCGGCCGCAGGTGTGCACCCTGCCGAAGCAGCTCGCGCTGCACCAGGCCGACGTCGACCGCTGCGGCGGTCGTGCCCGATGCGACGGCCAGGCCGGCGGCGACGCCGGCGGCCTGCCCGGTCATCCAGCACTGCGGGATCTCCCGCATGAACGCCTGCGTGGCCGGGTCGCTCGCGACGTGGCGGCCGGCGGCGAGGACGTTGTCCAGGTCCCGGGCGACGAGCGCGCCGTAGGGCACCGAGATGTTGGCGTACTTCTGCGACGGCGACGGGGAGACGCCGACCTCGTCCGGGTGCACGACGCCGTCCATCCACTCCGCCCGGCTCATCCGGTGCAGCCCGACCAGCCGGCGGGTGTGCCGGATGCCGAGCTGCGGCGCGGACA
The DNA here is from genome assembly GCF_054050755.1 of Modestobacter sp. SYSU DS0511. NCBI lineage: Bacteria > Bacillati > Actinomycetota > Actinomycetes > Geodermatophilales > Geodermatophilaceae > Modestobacter > Modestobacter sp. SYSU DS0511. The sequence continues at coordinate 173,097 of NZ_JBJGZY010000001.1, read as the reverse complement.
GCATCAGCCAGGCGCGCTCGAAGCCCGGCGCGTGCGCCCGGAAGAACTCCAGGTGGGCCAGCATCCGCCGTCTCGACTCGAGCTCGACCGCGGTGAGGTCGGCGACCGCCAACCCGCTGTAGCCGGACAGCCGGGGCCCGAGGAACACCGCCACGTCGTCCCGCCAGCCGACGAAGGGACGCTCGACGTAGCCCAGCGTCTCGCGCGCCGAGGCCATCAGCGCGGTGTGCCCGCGGGGGTCGGTCCGGCGGAACTCGAGCCAGCGGCCGAAGTCGACGCCCGCCCACAGCCAGCTGGTGTTCAGGCAGTGCGCGACGGGGCTCTCGTCGCGGTCGACGTCGGACTCGAACGGCACCCCGGCGCCGGCGCAGACGTCCAGGTCGCCGGTGGCGTCGATGACGACCTTCGCGGTGATCGCGCGCCGGCCCTCCTTGCTCTCGAACAGCACGCCCCGGACGGTCCGGCCCTCGCGGATCGTCCCGACCACCCACGAGTGCAGCACCAGCGTGACGCCCTCGGTGTGCACCAGCTCGGCCGAGACCGCCTTCAGCCACTCGGGGTCGATCATCGGGGACCAGGTCACCGTCTGGCGGGCCGCGCCGAGCCGTTCCTGCCAGTGCGCCACGTGTTCCGGGTCGGTCGAGCCCCACAGCTCCCGCGGCGCCCCGGCGACCGCGTCGGCGGGGAGCCGGTCGAGGATCTCGGCGGCGAACCCGGAGATCACCGGGAAGCCCGTCCAGTCGGTCATCCGATCGATCCAGATCACCAGCCCACCGGTGGAGAGCCCGCCGAGGTGGTTGTACCGCTCGACCAGGGTGACCCGGGCCCCGGCCCGGCGAGCGGCGATCGCGGCGGAGCAGCCCGCGGGTCCGCCGCCGACGACGAGGACGTCGGTCTCGGCGTACACCGGGGTGTCCCGGGCCGACTCGTGCACCGTGCCCAGCCCCGCCTCGGCCGCTGGTTCCTCCGGGCGCAGCGCGCCGTCGGTCGAATAGCCCTCCGGCCGGCCGGGGTGGTACTCGCCCGCGTCGCCGTGCTCGTCCTGCGCACTGTCGACCGTCATGCGTCCTCGCCTCGTCGCTGAGCCACGGACCGCCCACCCTGGCCGACCCGAGCACCGGGCACCAGCCTTCTTCCGTCTCGTCCACGGGCCCGGTTCCGAGGGCCCCCGGCGACGGGCTCCCCGCCCGACCAGCCCGCCGGTGGGCCGGGAGGCGACACTGGGACCTCCGGACGACCACCCCCGGCCCGCCGCGGGAACGGCAGGAAGCGTGCGGGCCGAGGGACGAGCGGGCAGGAGACGTGGAGCGGATGAGCAAGCGCCTGGAGGAGCTGGCCTGGAGCACCACGCCGATCGGTGAGCTCAGCCTCCGGCGGCGGTGGGACCCGGTGACCGCGGCCGACGTGTTCGAGGTGAAGCTGGGCGACGAGTTCCTGATGTCCTCGCTGTTCACGGTCGCCGAGGTCGAGGTCGCCCGGCAGGCCCTGGCGCGGCTGGACGGCGACCGGCTCGAGGTGGCGGTCGGGGGGCTCGGGCTCGGCTACACCGCGGAGGCGGTGCTGGCCGATCCGCGCGTCCAGGACCTCGTGGTGGTCGATCTGCTGGAACCGGTGATCGACTGGCACCGGCAGGGGCTGCTGCCGGTCGGGCGCGTCGTCGCCGATGACCCCCGGTGCCGGTTGGTGCAGGGCGACTTCTTCGCGATGGTCGCCGGTGGCGGCCTGGACCCGGCCGCCCCCGGGCGGACCTTCGACGCCGTCGTCGTGGACATCGACCACTCCCCCGGGCACCTGCTCGACGAGGGCAACGCGCCCTTCTACCGCCCCGCCGGCACGGCGCGGCTCGCCGCGCTCCTGCGGCCCGGTGGCGTCTTCTCGCTGTGGTCGAACGACCCACCCGACGAGGCGTACCTGGCGGCGCTGTCCACGGTCTTCTCCGACGTCGACGCGCAGGTGATCAGCTTCCCCAACCCGCTGCAGGAACGGCCGGCCACCAACACGGTCTACCTGGCCACCGCCCGCGGCTGAACCCCGGCGGCGGCGCCGCGCTCGCACCGCCCCGCTGGTGCCCGTCCTCGGGTGAGGGCGGGAACGCGCGGCTCAGATGAACGGCACCACCACGGCCACGGTGAACACCCCCAGGCCCAGCGCGAGGTACCGGTAGTTGCGGTACCACGGCTTGTCCCGGAGCTCGGCGGACTCCTCCCGCCACGTGCTCCGGTCGAAGACCACCCCGGCGATCTCCTCGGCCGGCCGCGGCTCGGTGACCAGCGAGATGCCGACCAGGCTGACAACGCTGAGCAGGAACATGATCCCGGTCGCGTAGAGGAACTGGACGCCGTGCAGGTCGAAGATCTCCCCGGTCACGAAGCCGACCAGCCCGAGCGGGATGACGACCACGAAGGTCCAGAAGGCCGCCCGCGAGGTGGCGCGCTTCCAGAAGATCCCGCCGAGCAGCACCGCGACCAGCGGCATGGTCACGTAGCCGAGGAACGACTGGAAGTACTGGACGAGCGTGTCGAACGACAGGATCACCGGCGCCCACGCCACGGCGATGACCATCAGGATCCCGACCAGGATGCGGCTCATCCGGAGCAGCTGCTTCTCGCTGTACTCCTTGTCTCGGGTCTTGACGAAGTCGTTGATGACCAGGCTGGCGGCCCCGTTGAGCACCGAGTCCAGCGTGGACATCAGGGCGGCGAGCAACGCGGCGACGACGAGGCCGCGCAGGCCGATGGGGATGTACTCGAAGATCAGCGACGGCCAGGCGAGGTCGGGGTTCTCCAGGTCCGGGAAGACGTCCCGGGCGAGGATGCCGGGGAAGATCAGCAGCACCAGCAGCGGCAGCTGCATGAACCCGGCGAACAGGGCACCCCAGCGACCGTGGTCGAGGTTCTTCGCCGCGAGCACCCGCTGGACGACGACGTGGTTGGCGACCCAGACGTAGAAGCCCAGCCAGATCGCGCCGGTGAAGATGCCCGGCCAGGGCAGGAAGTCATCGTCGGGCGGTGGGGCGATGGTGAAGCCGTCCTCCGGCGCGAGCTCGGGGATCGCCGACCACCGGTAGTCGAACTCCCCGAAGACCAGCACGAAGATGACGCCGGCCGCCACGAAGAGCAGCACGCCCTGGATGGTGTCGGTGATCATCACCGCCCGGAGCCCACCCAGGATGACGTACACGCCACCGAGCAGGGCGATCGCGATGACGTGGACCATCAGCGGCACGTCGGGGAACAGCAGGTTGAGCACGAGCGCGCCGGCGAACATGCCGCCGGCGGAGTCGATGAGCATCCCGGTGAGCACCGTGAAGCCCGAGAAGGCGTACCGCGAGCGCCGGTCGTACCGCTTCTCCAGGAACTCGGGAACGGTGCTGATCTTGGACTGCAGGTAGATCGGCAGGATGAGCACGGCGAACACCAGCAGCACCAACGTGGCCATCCACTCGAAGTTCCACACCGCGATGCCGCTGTCGTAACCGGCGCCGGCCAGCCCGAGGAACTGGGTGCCGGAGAAGTTGGTGACGATCAGGGAGAAGCCGACCAGCGGCCACACCATGCCGCGTCCGGCGAGGAAGAAATCGTCGGAGTCCCCGGTCCGGCGGGCCACCCAGAACCCGATCGCGAGGATCATGACCACGTAGGCGCCGATCACCACGAGGTCGACGGTCGCCAGCTGGAACTCGGGCACGCCAGTTCCTCCTCACGCTCCGTTGCGCGCCCTCACGGTGGCGCAGCCGCCGCCACCTCGCGACTCGGAACGCCCCGTTCCGCTCCGCACCGGAACAGGTTCGGCTGTTGAGCGGACAGCCCCGATCGACACCGTCCCACGGGCCGACGCCGGGGCCTAGCGCTCCGCGCCCAGCTGCGGGGCCAGCGAGCCACCTGCCCCGGGGTGATCCGGCACGTCGTGCACCACGCCGGCGCTCCCGCCGCCCCGCCGCTCGGACTCCGCGGCCGCGAGCAGCAGCCCGCCGGGCAGGAACTCGATCCCGGTCGCCGCGCCGATCTCCGGGGTCTCGGTGAACGTGTGCCCGAGCGCCAGCAGGTGCTCCCCGTGGGCCGCGAGGAACGCCGGTTCGGCCACGACCGACTCCGTGTTGCGCTGGGTGGCGCGGGGGGCGGCGATCGCCTCGGCGAGGTCCATGTTCCGGTCGATCCGGTTGACCAGCGTCTGCAGCACCGTGGTGATGATCGTGCTGCCACCCGGCGAGCCCAGGGCCAGCACCGGCTGCCCGTCGTGCAGCACGATCGTCGGCGCCATGCTGCTGCGCGGGCGCTTGCCGGGCGCTGGCAGGTTCGGCTCGGGCACGGTCGGGTCGGCGGCGGCGAAGGTGAAGTCGGTGAGCTCGTTGTTCAGCAGGAAGCCCCGGCCGGGCACGGTGATCCCGCTGCCGCCGGTCTGCTCGATGGTCAGCGTGTAGCTGGCGATGTTGCCGGCCGCGTCACCGACGGTCAGGTGCGTGGTGCTCGGCCCCTCCTCCCCGCTCGCACCGGCGGCGGTGTCCTCGGCGGGGCACGGTCCGTACTCGCCGTCGGGGGCGCCGGCTGGGACGGGCTTGGTCGACGCCCGCCCAGGGTCGACGGCGCAGGCCCGCTCGGCGGCGAAGCCCGGGTCCAGCAGCCCGGCCAGCGGCACCTGGTTGTAGGCGGGGTCGCCGACGTAGGCGTTCCGGTCGGCGAAGGCCAGCGCGCTGGCCTCCAGGTAGGTGTGCAGCACCGGGGCGTCGGGCAGGGAGCCGAGCCGGAACAGGTCCAGGACGTTGAGCGCCTCCCCCACCGTCGACCCGCCGCTGGAGGGCGGCGCCATGCCGTACACCTCCAGGCCGCGGTAGTCGGTCCGGGTCGGCTCGCGCCGTGGGGCGTCGTACCGCGCCAGGTCCTCCTCGGCGAGCAGCCCGGCCCGCACCTCGGCGGCGCCGTCCGCCTCCGGCGGGTCCTGCGCGGTGCGCACGACCTCTCCTGCCAGCTCGCCGGTGTAGAACGCGTCCACGCCCTCGGTGGCCAGCAGCTCGTAGGTGCCCGCCAGCCCGGGGTTGCGGAACACCGAGCCGACCTCCGGGGGCGCACCGCCGGGGAGGAAGAGCTCGGCGGAGGCGGCGAACCGGGCGAACTTCTCCTGGTTCTCCGCGGTCTGCTGCCGGAAGGTCTCGTCGACGACGAAGCCCTCCCGGGCCAGCCTGGTGCCACCCGCCAGCGCCTCGCCCAGCGAGAGCGTGCCGAACTGCTCCAGCGCGCGAGCCCAGGTCAGCGGCGTACCGGGGGTCCCGACCGACAGCCCGCTCTGCACCGCCTCCGCGAAGGGCAGCGGCGCCCCCTCCTCATCGAGGAAGGCGCCGGCCCCCATCGCGAGCGGCGCGGTCTCCCGGCCGTCGATCGTGGAGACCGTGCGGCTGGCGGCGTCGTAGTAGACGAAGAACCCGCCGCCGCCGACCCCGGCCGAGTACGGCTCGGTCACCCCGAGTGCGGCTGCCGCGGCGACCGCGGCGTCGGCTGCGTTGCCGCCGTCGGCCAGCACCTCCAGGCCGACGCGGGTCGCGTCCGGGTCCACGGTGGCGACGGCGCCGCCGGTGCCGACCGCCAGCGGCTGCCGGTCCGGCACCGGGTCAGCAGCCGCCGGCCCGAGGGGGCCGCCGAGGACCAGCCCGGCGGTGAGCCCGGTGAGGGCCAGGAGGGTGGGCCGTCGTCGTGGCATGGGAGCTCCTCGGGTCGCCAGCGGGTGACCCCACTGGACACCCGCGGCCCGACCCGGGCAACCACGGAGGGGCGCGCCTCGGCGTGTCCGCGGCGACCCGCCACGAACCGAGCCCGCGGTTGCCTCGACCGTCGCCGGCCGGGCCGGGTCAGGCGCGCACGTGCGGCGTCCGGCGGCGGGCGAAGAAGCGTTCGACCCGGCGCCACCGGTTCGGCGTCTTCTCCGGGTCCAGCACCTGGGTCTCGGCGAGCGACCGGTCGGCCGGACCGAGCTCGGGTGGCTCGAAGGGCACCAGCGACCGGCCGGTCGGCCGGCGCAGCCGTTCGACGCCGCGCACCAGCGAGCCGGTGTCGGCGATCGCGGCCGCCACCTCGTCCGGGTGGCACCCCAGGTGCTCAGCGAGCAGCCGGTCCCGGAAACCGGTGATGGTGGCGGCCACCTCCTCGGCTCCCGGCTCACCCGCCACCGCCTCGATCGCCAGGTCGCACTCGGTGTCCAGCCCCATCGACCGGTTGTTCAGGTTGCTGGACCCCAGGCGCAACAACCGGTCGTCGACGACGGTCACCTTGGCGTGCACGTAGATGTCCTGGCGCTGCTCGGTGACCGGCGTGTAGAGCCGGAACCGGTCGTGCACGTCGGCGTCGTCCAGCAGCTGCAGGGCCCGGGCCCGCGCGGTCCCCATCGCCTTCTCCGAGAGCCAGCCATCGGCCACCCGGGGGTTGACCACCACGAACTCCGGGCCGTCGGGCTCCCGCAGCCGCGCCGCGATCGCCTCGGCGATCCGCAGGTTGGCGAAGTACTGGCTCTCCACGTAGACCGTCCGGCGTGCCGCGGCGATCGTCGCCAGCCACAGCAGCTCGATCTCGTGCACCAGCTCGGTGCCGCCGTGCTCCGGCCGGGTGCGGGAGACCGCGACGTCGACGTCGGTGAACAGCGGCTCGATCTCGGCGGGCCAGCAGTCCCGCTCCTCGGCCAGCGGCTCGAGCCGCTCCCCGGTACCGCTCCGCCACCGCTCGCGGGCGAGCTCGGCGACCGCCCGCGCGGCGGGCCCGGTCATCATGCTGGTCGCGTCGTGCCACGGCCCGGTCGGCCGGCCGTCGCCGCGACCGGGGGCCGGACGACGCCGGTGCGGGTTGACGTCCGCGTGGTCGGAGGTGTCCCAGCGGTCGGCGGTGACGTCGATGCCGCCGGCGAACGCCAGGCAGTCGTCGATCACCACGATCTTCTGGTGGTGCGCGCCCCCGACCGGGTGGTGGGTGTCGACGGCGAGGGTGAGCCGGTCGGGCGCGCGCCGGTCGAGGAGGACGATCGGCTGCAGCCCGCGGCCGAGCGCGCGCAGCATGCCCAGGTCCCACTGCAGGACCTTGATCTCCAGGTCGGGGTTGGCGCGCACCGCCCCCTCGAGGACGTCCCCGAGCCGGTCCTCCTCGGGCCGGCCGCCGTCGACCGGGTCGAGCCGGATGCGCGGGTCGAAGTCCCAGCCGATGAACAGGACCCGCCGCTCCGCGCGCAGCACCGCGTGCTTCAGGGTGGCGAAGTAGCCGGCCGCGTCGACGAAGACCGCGAACCGGGTGGCCCGGTCGATCCGCCAGCAGGTCTCGCCGGGGATCAGCATCGGGGCGCCCTGCTCCGTCGCGCCGTCGCCGTGCACCGCGGACTGCCCGGGACCGGTGCCGGGCTCGGTCGTGCTCTGGCCGGGGTCCGTCACCCCCGCAGTGTGCCCGCCGACGCGGCCGTCCCGATCACGGGACCGGATCGGCGCGTCGGACGCGCCCTCCGGCGGCCGGCTCGGGCGGGACTCACTCCGGGCGAGGGGAACTCCAGGGCCGGTGGTCGTCGGACGCCATCGCCCCCCCGCCAGCCCGCAGCGGGCGGGCGTGATCGAGGTGACGGAATGGCCGCGCCGGCGACCGACGCTGCGCGTGGCATGACCGTCAGCAAGAGCGCAGTGACCGCCGTTCCCCTGCACCCCCTCCTCGCCGAGCGGTGGAGCCCCCGCGGGCTGGACGCCGGCCACGAGCTCGGCGACGACCAGCTGGCCGCACTGCTGGAGGCCGCCCGCTGGGCGCCGAGCGCGAGCAACACCCAGCCGTGGCGGTTCGCGGTGACCCGCCGGGGCACCGCCGGTTTCGCGGCCGTGCGCGACGCCCTGGCCCCGGGCAACCAGCTGTGGGCGCACGCGGCGTCCGTGCTGGTCGTCGTGGCGGCCGAGACCGTCGGGACGGACGGCCGCCCCCGCCCGTGGGCGGCCTACGACACCGGCCAGGCGGTCGCGCACCTGAACGTGCAGGCCCAGCACGAGGGCCTCGTGGTCCACCAGCTCGGCGGCTTCGACCGCGACCGGGTCGCCGCGCTGCTCCAGCTGCCGGGCACCGTCGAGCCGCTCGTCGTCCTCACCGTCGGCCGCCGCGACGACGCGGCCGAACTGCCCGAGGCGCTCGCGGCCCGGGAGCGTGCCCCGCGGGAGCGGCTGCCGGTCGAGTCCTTGCTGCTGCCGCTCCCCGCGGAGCTGGCCGACGACATGGCCGACGACATGGCCTGAGGCCAGGAGCACCGGGGCATGGCGGCCGCCGGCCCGGGTTCCTCCGCGCGCGCCCGCCTCACCTCGACGCGCCGGTCCTCCAAGCGGACCGTTGCCTCCCGCTCCGGCGCCCCCGCGCCACCACCGTGGTGTACGAGGGCGGCGCACCCCGTCGGTGACACCCGGCCCCGGCCCCCGCTCGGCGTGCGCAGGCGGGTGACGGCTCATCGGGCCGGGTGCGGCTGCCCGACGTCGACGAGCCCCAAGAAGTCGAAACAGTAGGCCGCGTCTGCGGTCAGGAACAGGCCCACGAGGAAGACCACCGTCAGGACCAGGCCGCGACCGCCGTTGCGCAGCCGCTCGGCGTTGCGCTCGGTCCACTCCCGGAAGCGTGGCCCCCGGTGGCACCAGCACCGCGATGGCCAGCGGCGGCAGGACGACCACGACCCCGTACAGGACGAGCACCGGCACCCACGCGGACGCGGGCAGGCCGCTGCTCGAGATGAGGCCCACGGCCGCGAGGTAGGGCAGGGCCGTGGTCAGCTCGACCAGGGTGATCGCGACGCCCAGCAGGAACAGCCTCGCCGCCGAACGGTCGAGGGACCGCTCCTGGCCTCGCCTTGCGGGGGCGCGTCGGCGTGAGGACCCCGATGGCCAGGAGCACCGTCATCCGCCCGTCCTGGGCGCGGGGTGGTCGACGGGGGCAGCGTGGGGCCGGTGCACCGGTGCACCGGTGGCTCTGCGGCCTGCACCGGTCGGCACGCGGCTGATGGTGCGCCAGGTGGACGACCGCCCGCTCGACGGGGCCCTGGGGGGTTCCCGCCGGGTGCTGCCGCCACCACCCGCGATGGGTGGCCGACGCGCTCGCGACGGCCCACCGCCCACGGTGCGGGCGCCCGTATCCCGCCGGTCCTGCCGATGCCCCACCGGGGATGACGACCTCCTCGATCCGCGCCGCAGACCACGGTCGGCCGCAGAGGCCGTACAGTCCACGGTGATCGCCGTTGTGCCTCTGCTTCGTTCCCGGACGTCCGCAGTCGTCTCTGCCTGACGTTCCTTCTCGGTCCTGCCGGTCGGTACGGCGGTCCCGGTCCGACGACTGTCGCACCGGACAACCCCCCACCGGGACGAGGACGACATGACCCAGGGCACCGTGAAGTGGTTCAACAGCGAGAAGGGCTTCGGCTTCATCGAGCAGGACGGTGGCGGCCCCGACGTGTTCTGCCACTACTCGGCGATCAGCGGTAGCGGCTACAAGTCGCTGGACGAGGCGCAGCGCGTCGAGTTCGACGTCACGCAGGGCCAGAAGGGCCCGCAGGCGGAGAACGTCCGCCCGATCTGAGCGATGTGACGAGGCCCCGGCGTTCCGCGCCGGGGCCTCGTCCGTTCCCGGGCCCGGTGCACGTCCCGCCGGGCAGCGCTGGACCGGCCGACGCCGTCCAGCGGGCCCACCGAACGGATCGACCGAGCCCCGCCCACTCAGGAGGCACCTCATCGCCACTCCCCGGTCACGCTGCGCCGACGCCCACCTCGGGTGCACCTGCCGCGGCGACGCCGCCGTCCACGAGCAGCGCGCCCGCGAACGCGACGAGGCGCGCGCCCAGGCCGGCGACGTCGTCCCCTGCCCCGAGTGCGGCCGGCCCACCACGCCCTTCCAGCTGGTCACCTGGGGCAACTGCCGGGCCTGCCGCACCGCCCACTCACGATCGGTGGAGCCGCTGCGCTGGTGAGCACGCCCCACCGGCGGTGAGCGGCGCCCACCGCCGGTGGGTCAGTCCCCGGCGGGCTCCGGCAACGGCAGGGGCGCCACGGGCGCCGGCCGAGCCGCCAGCGCGTCGGTCAGCAGCGCGACCAGCGCCTCCAGCTGCACGTCCGCCGACGACTGCACCTCCTCGTCGGAGCCGTCGAGCGCCCGGGCGGCCAGCCCCGCCTTGCTGTCGATCAGCTCGGCGATCCGCGCGTCGATGGTCTGCGCGGCGATGATCCGCCAGGCGGTGACCGGCTCGGTCTGCCCGATGCGGTGGCTGCGGTCGATCGCCTGCGTCTGCTCGGCGTCGGTCCACGAGAGCTCCGCCAGCACCACGTTGGACGCCACCTGCAGGTTCAGCCCCACCCCGGCCGCGGTCAGCGAGCAGACGGCGACCGCGACGTCCGGGTCGTTGACGAAGGCGTCGACGTTGCGCTGCCGCACGCCGGGCGTCTGGTCCCCGCGGATGGAGGAGAACCGCACCCCCTGCTTGGTGAACACCTGCTCGGCGGCGTCCATCACGTCGACGTGCTTGGCGAAGAAGACCACCTTGCCGGCGCTGCGCGCGAGCTGTGCGGCGTAGTCGGCGGCGAGGTCGGCCTTGGCCTGGCCGATGCGGCGGAGCATGCCGAACACGTTGTCGCCGCTGCTGGAGGACGTCGCGTCCTTGAGCTCCCAGCGGGCCACCGTGCGGACCAGGTCGGCGTCGATGCCCTCGACTGGCTCACCGGAGCGCCGGTTGGCCAGCGCCGTCTCGTACCGGGCCACCATGCGGCGGGCGAGGTCGCGCTCGGCCGCCCGGATCGACCGGCCGGCCGCGCCGTCCAGCTCCACCGGCAGGTCGGCGATCCGGCGGGCCGGGATGTCGGCGGCGACCTCCACCTTGCGACGGCGGACGATGCCCATGTCGATCACGCAGCGGCGGGCCGCGGGGTAGAAGCCGGGGTCGGCCGGCGTCAGGCCCACCTCCTCGAGCGCGTTCATGAGCTCGCCCAGCGGCTTGGCGTCGTCGATCCAGCCGAGGAACTGCCAGATCGCCCGGAAGTCCTCGATGTCGTTGATCAGCGGTGTGCCGGTCAGCGCCATCAGCAGCGGCCGCACCGTGCGCGTGCGGAGCCGCTCGGAGAGCTCGAGCACGTGCTGGGAGCGCTGGGAGGTCTTGTTCTTGATGAAGTGCGCCTCGTCGACGACCATGCCGCGGAAGCCGAACTCCCCCAGCCAGCCCACGTGCCGGTCCAGGACCTCGTAGTTGACGACGACGATGTCGGCGAAGCCGTCGACGGTCTCCCCGTTGCCGTGGATGACCGTGGCCCGCCGGTGCGGCGTCCAGCGGGCGGCCTCGCGGGCCCAGTTGGTCTTGACCACGTTCGGCACGACCACCAGCAGCGGGTAGGCGTCGGCCGCGTCCGCGGCGAGCAGCGCCTGCGCCGTCTTGCCCAGGCCGGGCTCGTCGGCGAGCAGGAAGGTGCGGTGCCCGGCGGCCGCGGCGGCGACCAGCTGCGCCTGGTGCGGCATCAGCTCGGCGCCCCCGGACAGCGGCCGGGCGGACGGAGCGGGCAGCGGCATGCAGGCCGCGTCGCCGCCGCCGGCGCGCTCGAAGGAGTTGAGCAGCGGGCCGATCAGCTCCCAGCCGGCCAGCCGGCGCGGCCGGGCGACGGGCGGCGGTGCGGCCGAGAAGTCGGGAGCGAGGAAGGGGTTGGCCAGCTGCCGGGAGATGACCGACTGCGGCACCACCCGGTGCTCGGGAGCCGCGGCCGGCGTGGCGGCCGGCTCGGGCTCGGGCTCCGGCTCGGGCTCCGGCTCGATCCCCACCGACCGGAGCATCTCCTGCTGCAGCGACCGGGCGGCCCCGGTGACGACGGCGTCGTCGGCCAGCAGGGCGAGCAGGCCGGGGTCGCGCACCGCGGTCTTGGCCAGGATCGTGCCGATCCCGTCGATCCGCTTGAGCTGGTCGGACCGGGCGGCGGAGCTCAGCGTCTCGTCCGCCCGCACCCGGGCGTGCTCCTCGCGCACCATCAGCGCGACGACCTGGAACTTGGTGCGCACCGCGGGGGTGACGCGGCCCGCCTGGACGGCGGCCTCCACCGATCGGACGGTGCGGGACAGCAGCGTGACCACGTCCCCGGGGACGCGTCGCTGGTTCCGCGGGGCCGCACGTCGCTGGCCCGTCGAGCGCTGGCCTGATCGGCCCAAGACTCCTCCTCTGGGTGCCGCGGGCCGAGTGGCCCACGGCACGGTGCCGCGCACCGTCCCGCGACCGGACGACGGTCGTTCCCGGAGGCGGCCTCCGGTGACCATCCCGAGCCATGACCCGGCCCGGGGGGGGGGGATCCGGCGAGGGATCGACGCCGCGGCGCCTGACGCCCGGCCCTCGAAGGAGGACCCGGAGCCGCCCGTCGACGATCGGGCCGACATCCGCACGCAGGACGTCGTCGCGAGACACGCGGCACGTGCCGCGCGATCGGTGCTCCTCCGAGGCTACCGCCTGCCGGCTCGCGGGGCAGCGCGCGCCGGGCGGGCCGCGCTGACGGCCTGTCCACCCGGACCACGCCGGCCGGAGGAAGGGGCCGCGCCTGGATCAGCCGAGGGCCACCCCGGCGACCGGCAGGGCGATGAACACCCCGCCGGCATACGCCGGCATGGCCCACCGCTGGCGCGCAGCGAAGGCGCCGAAGGCCTCGGCCACCCGCACCGGGAGGTAGCGGATCTGCGGCACCGGGTAGACGAGGACGACCGCGGTGACGTTGAACAGCACGTGCACCAGCGCGATGACCAGGCCCTCTGGCTGACCGGTCGCCAGCGCGGCGAGCAGCGCGGTGGCCGTCGTGCCGAGGTTGGCGCCGATGGTGATCGGGTACGCGTTGCGGACCGTCAGCACGCCCGCGGCGACCAGGGGCAGCAGCGTGACGGTGACGATCGAGGAGCTCACGACGAGGATCGCCGCGACCGTGCCCACCCCGATGCCCACCAGGCCGCCGGCCTTGCCGACCGAGCGGTTGGCCTTCTCCTGCAGCGGCCCGCTGACCACCGAGCGCATGTTCTTGCTGATGTACCTGATCGTCACGTAGAGCGCCGCGATCCCCAGCACGAGCATGACGGTGCCGAGGAAGGCACCGGCCGGGACCATCGCGCCCAGGACCGTCTCCACCGCGGCGTTGGCCGGGTCCGTCGCGAGGGCGAGAGGGCTCTGCAACTCCACCCCGGAGACGCCGGCGTCACCGACCAGGCCACCGAGCCAGCGGGCCGTGGACGACAGGAAGCCGGTGAGCAGCTCCAGCGGCAGCAGCACCAGCACCGCCAGGATGTTGAACATGTCGTGCATGGTCGCGGCCGCGACGACCTGCCGGAACTCGCCCCGCCGCTGCATGCTCACCAGGGTGACCACGGTGTTGGTCACGGTGGTGCCGATGTTGGCGCCCATGACCATCGGGACGGCGAGCTCCACCGGGATGACGCCGGCGGCCACCATGCCCACGATCGCCGAGGTGGACACCGACGAGGACTGCACCAGGATGGTCGCCAGCACGCCGGCGAAGAGCCCGGACAGGGGATGGCCCACCCCCGCCAGCACCGCGTCGTTGAACCCCTCGCCCATCTGGGCGATCCCGTCCTCGACCACCCCCACCCCGACCAGGAACAGGTAGAGCAGGAGGAGTGCGAGGACCGCGCGGCCTGCCACCTGCCCCCGGCTCATCCGCTGCGTCGGTGCGGTGTCGTCCGTCGTCGCGTCGTCCTGCCGGTCGGTCACGGCGGCCCCCCTGGATCGGTGCTCGACGCCCCTGGGGTTACCGGCCCGGGCGACGCCGGCATGACGTCGGGACGAACTGCGGATGTCGACCCCCGGGCCGAACCCGCCGGGGGGTCGGCCCGGGACGCCCGGCTCCTTCGCCGGGCACGACCGTCCCCGGCGTGGGAGCCTGCGCTCGTGACGCCAGGCGCGCGGCAGACGATCCAGCGGACGGCCAGCACGCGGTCCTACCGCGGCCTGTCGGTGCACGCAGCGCCCGGCGTGCACGAGTACGCGGTGACGCTGGTCCGCGCGGCCCTCCCCGAGGGTGGCCGGATCCTCGAGGTGGGCGCCGGGTCCGGGGCGCTGGCCCTCCGGCTCCGCGACGCCGGCTTCGACGTGGTACCGACCGACCTGGACCCGCCGCACGAGTGGATCCACCGCCTGGACCTGGACCACCCGGAGTGGACCGAGGAGACCCGCGGCCCCTTCGACATGGTGGTCTGCGTGGAGACCCTGGAGCACGTGGAGAACCCGCGCCAGGTGCTCCGGTCGATCCGGTCCCTGCTGCGGGTCGGCGACCGGCTGCTGGTCAGCACCCCGAACGTGACGCACCCGCACTCACGGCTGAAGATGTTCCTCCGTGGCGCCCCGTACATCTTCGGCCCGAGGCACTACTACCAGCCCGGGCACATCACGATCCTGCCCGACTGGATGCTCACCGAGCACGTGCGCCAGGCCGGCTTCGACCGGATCGAGGTGACCACGGCCGGCAGCACCGAGTACCGCGGGCTCCGGCAGCTGGCCCACCGGGTCGAGATCGCCGCCCTCCGGGTCATCGGGCTCCGGCACCGCGCGGCCGACGGCGAGGGCGTCTGCACGTTCGTCACCGCGGTCGCGGCGTGACCGCCGCTCACCGACCACGTCGTCCACCGGCTACGTCACTTGTCTCGGGGCGCCCGCGACGAGTGCGCGCCCCGTTCCCGTCATCCGCGCGATCCGGAGTGACGCAGCTCATTCCTACCGTGCACTGAGAGAGGTGGCCGGTCGATCCCGGTCGCCCACCGCCGTCCCAGCGACCCCTGCCAGGAGCCTCCCCCATGAGTCAGATGGTCACCCTCGGCGCCCCGCGTGCGGCAGCGTCCCCGATGCCCGGAACCCGGGACGTCGGCCGCCTGCTGGTGCAGTGCCACGACCGCCCCGGCGTCGTCGCCGCGGTCTCGACCTTCCTGGCCGAGCACGGGGCCAACATCATCGAGCTCGGCCAGTACTCCACCGACCCGGAGGGCGGCCGGTTCTTCCAGCGCACCGTCTTCCACCTCGAGGGGCTGTCGGCGCAGCAGGAGCGCCTCGAGGCGGAGTTCGCCCAGGTCGCGGCCCAGTTCGAGCTGGACTGGTCGCTCACCCGGGCCGACGAGCCGAAGCGGGTGGGCATCATGGTCTCCCGCTACGACCACTGCCTGCTGGACCTGCTGTGGCGGGTGGGCCGGGGCGAGCTGGCGATGAACCCGATCATGGTGGTGAGCAACCACCCGGACCTCGCCGACGAGGTGCGCGCCTTCGGCGTCCCGTTCATCCACATCCCGGTCACCAAGGACACCAAGGCCGAGGCCGAGGCCCGCCAGCTGGACGTGCTGCGCGGCAACGTCGACCTGGTCGTGATGGCTCGGTACATGCAGATCCTGAGCAGCACCTTCCTCGAGAACGTCGGCTGCCCGGTGATCAACATCCACCACTCGTTCCTGCCGGCGTTCATGGGCGCCAACCCGTACGTGCAGGCGAAGTCCCGCGGCGTGAAGCTGATCGGCGCGACGGCGCACTACGCCACCCAGGACCTCGACGAGGGGCCGATCATCGAGCAGGACGTCACCCGGGTGTCGCACGCGCAGACCTCGGCGGAGCTGCAGCGCCGCGGCGCCGACGTCGAGCGCTCCGTGCTCGCCCGCGCCGTCGCCTGGCACGTCGAGGACCGGGTGTTCCGGCACGGCAACGCGACCGTGGTGCTCTGATGGCCGCCACCCTGATGGACGGGAAGGCACTGGCCGCGCGGGTGCGCGAGCGGACGGCGGCCGAGGTCGCCGAGTTCACCGCGCGCACCGGGCGCGCACCGGGCCTGGCCACGGTGCTGGTCGGCGAGGACCCGGCGTCGGCGGTCTACGTGGCCAGCAAGCGCAAGCAGTGCGTCGCGGCCGGGATGACCGACCACCACCGGCTCCTCCCGGCGACGGCGACCCAGGAGGAGGTGGCCGCGGTCCTCACCGAGCTGGCCGCCGACCCCGACGTCTCCGGCATCCTGCTCCAGCTGCCCCTCCCCCGCGGACTGGACGCCGGCCCGCTGATCCAGCTGATCCCCGCCGAGAAGGACGTCGACGGGCTGACCACGCTCAGCGCGGGCCTGCTGGCCCAGGGGCGTCCGGGCCTGCGCCCCTGCACGCCGTCCGGGGTGATCGAGCTGCTCGACGCCCACGACGTGCCGCTCGAGGGTGCCGAGGCCGTGGTCATCGGCCGCTCCGAGCTGGTGGGCAAGCCGGTCGCCCAGCTGCTGCTGCAGCGCAACGCCACGGTGACCGTCTGCCACTCGCGTACCCGTGACCTCGCCGAGGTCTGCCGCCGCGCCGACGTCATCGTCGCCGCCGCCGGCAAGGCCGGGCTGGTGCAGGGCGACTGGGTCAAGGACGGCGCCGTCGTGGTCGACGTCGGCATCCACCGGACCGACTCCGGCCTGGTCGGTGACGTGGACACCGAGGCCGCCGCGGCGCGAGCCTCGCTGATCACCCCGGTGCCCGGCGGCGTCGGCCCGATGACCATCGCGATGCTGCTGCAGAACACGCTGCTGGCCGCCCGCGCCCAGGTCGAGACCGGCTGAGCCCGGTCGTGCCCACCCGCGCGACATTTGACCCGTCCGCGGCTGCCGCACCCGGCCGCAGCGGTCCCGCCATTGCACTGTGCCGCCGGTCACAAGGTCGTCCCTATCGTGACGGTGGGACGAACGGCACCGGCCGGCCCGCCCAGACCCCGCCGCCCGCGCCCCGGCCCCGGGCGCGCACCACACGAGGAAGGGACACGGAGTGAACAGGTCGCTTCCGCGCAGCCCCGAGACCCGCGCTGCCCTGCGCCGGACGTTCGAGACCCTCGGCTACGAGGTCATCCCGTTCAAGAAGACCGGCGACGACGTGCAGGAGCACGTGCCCACCGACGTGCGCCTGACGGTCACCGCCTCCCCCGCCAAGGGCATGGGGGCCACCGTCGAGCTGGCCGTCCGGCTGACCAAGGCCGGTTACACCGTCGCCCCGCACCTGAGCGCCCAGCAGATCTCCGACCGAGCGCACCTGACCGACGTCATCGCCCAGGTGCGCGAGGCCGGCATCACCGAGGTGTTCGTGGTCGGGGGTGACCCCACCGACACCCCGACCGAGTTCAAGGACGCGCACGCGCTGCTGCTGGCGATGAAGGAGATCGGCCACCCGTTCACCGAGGTGGGCATCGGCGGTCACCCGGAGGGCCACCCGTCGGTCTCCGAGGACGTGCTCTACGGTGCGCTCGCCGACAAGGCGCCCTACGCCCAGCACATCACCACCCAGATCTGCTTCGACAGCAAGCGGATCCTCGGCTGGGCCCGTGAGCTACGCCGGCGCGACATCGACCTGCCCATCCACATCGGTATCCCGGGTGCGGTGACCCGGCAGAAGCTGCTGCGGGTCTCCAACGGGCTGGGCGTCGGCGAGTCGGCGAAGTTCCTCAAGAAGCAGCAGAACCTGCTGTGGCGCTTCTTCCTGCCCGGCGGCTACAGCCCCGACGGCATCATCCGCGGCCTGGCGCCGGAGATCGGCGCGCCCGACCAGCGGATCGAGAAGTTCCACGTCTTCACCTTCAACGACCTGGCGCCGACCGAGGCGTGGCGGCAGCAGATGCTCGCCCGCCTCGCCGAGTAGGCCGGCGCCACCGCACCGTCCCACCCGCACCGTCCCGCCCGCACAGCCCCGCCGCCCTCCTGGACGGCACCGGGAAAACTCAACGACGAA
Source organism: Modestobacter sp. SYSU DS0511 (assembly GCF_054050755.1). Lineage (NCBI taxonomy): Bacteria > Bacillati > Actinomycetota > Actinomycetes > Geodermatophilales > Geodermatophilaceae > Modestobacter > Modestobacter sp. SYSU DS0511. The sequence continues at coordinate 155,389 of NZ_JBJGZY010000001.1, read as the reverse complement.
CGGACCCAGATGAGCGCCAAGAACCTGCAGGAACTGCTGGACCAGAAGGGCAACACCGTCGAGCTGCTGCGCGACTCGCAGATCGGCGCCTACATCTACCCCGTGGTGCCCGCGGAGTTCACGAACTTCCGCCGCGAGGTCAAGTCCTGGCAGAACACCGCCGTGCTGTTCGACCAGTCGCACCACATGTTCAACACCTACGTCCGCGGCGCGGACGCCCTGAAGCTGCTGACCGACACCGGCGTGAACAGCACCGCGAACTTCCCGGTGAACAGCGCCAAGCAGTTCGTGCCGGTCTCGCCCGAGGGCGGCGTCATCGGTGACGGCATCCTCTTCCGGCTGGCCGAGGAGGAGTTCGTCTTCGTCGGTCGCGCCCCGGTGGCCAACTGGCTGATGTTCCACGGCAGCAAGGGCTACGACGTCGAGCTGGAGAACGACCCCCGCTCGCCCTCGCGCCCCTACGGCAAGCAGGTGACCCGCAGCGTCTGGCGTTTCCAGATCCAGGGCCCGCGCGCCTGGGACGTCATCGAGAAGCTCAACGGCGGCCCGGTCGAGCAGCTCAAGTTCTTCCGGATGAGCACCATGAACATCGCCGGCAACCAGGTGCGCACCCTGCGCCACGGCATGGCCGGTGCCCCGGGCCTGGAGATCTGGGGTCCGTACGAGACCTACGACCAGACCCGCGAGGCCATCCTCGAGGCGGGCCAGGAGTTCGGCATCGAGCCCTGCGGCTCGCGCGCCTACTCGAGCAACACGCTGGAGTCGGGCTGGATCCCCTCGCCGCTGCCCGCCGTCTACACCAGCGAGGGCCTGCGCGAGTACCGCGAGTGGCTGCCGGCCGACGGCTACGAGGCCACCAACGCCCTCGCCGGCAGCTACGTGTCCGACAACATCGAGGACTACTACCAGAACCCGTGGGAGCTGGGCTACGGCGGCTTCGTGAAGTTCGACCACGACTTCATCGGCCGTGACGCGCTGGAGGCGGTCGACAAGGAGAGCCAGCGCCGCAAGGTCACGCTCGAGTGGAACGCCGAGGACGTCGCCAAGCTGCTGGCCTCGCCGGTCGACAAGAACGGCCCCGGCTACCAGTTCTTCGACCTGCCGAACGCCAACTACGGCTCGTCGAGCTTCGACCGGGTCGAGGACGCCGACGGGAGCCTGCTGGGCCTGTCGATGTTCACCGGCTACAGCTCCAACGAGCGCGTCGCGCTGTCCCTGGCGACCGTCGACCCGAGCGTCCCCCACGGCGCCGAGGTGCGGGTCATCTGGGGCGAGCCGAACGGCGGCAGCAAGAAGACCACCGTCGAGCCGCACGAGCAGTTCAGCGTGCGCGCCATCGTGAGCCCGGCGCCGTACACCGCCATGGCCCGCGAGAGCTACCAGCCCGGCTGGCGCACCGGCGACTGACCTGACCGGTCGGTCACGCCAGGGGCCGGGGAACGCTGCAGCCGCAGCGTTCCCCGGCCCCTGGTCGTTTCCGGTGGCGGCGGCCTCACCGCCGCCCACTCGCCCGCATGATCACCTCGGGCCCAGCGGGGTCATCCCGGCTCCGAGGCCCCGCTGGACGCGAGGTGATCACCGCTCGGGGCGAGGCATCCGCCGTACTCAGCTCCCGGTGACGGCCGACAGGATGCGCAGGGCGTCGGCGGTGCCGGCCACCTCGTGCACCCGCACGCCCCAGGCGCCGGCCTGCGCGGCCAGCACCGAGGTGGCCAGGGTCGCCGGGTCACGCTGCTCCGCGGTCCGGGTGACCCCGCCCTGCTCGGTGAGCACGGCCTGCAGGAACCGCTTGCGCGAGGCGCCCACCAGCAGCGGCAGCCCCAGATCGACCAGCGCGTCGAGGTGCCGCAGCAGCGCCACGTCGTGCTCCGGGCGCTTGGCGAACCCCAGCCCGGGGTCGAGCACCAGCCGGCCGGCGTCCACGCCGGCGGCGACGGCGGCGTCGGCCCGCGCGGTCAGCTCGGCGCGCACCTCGGCGACGACGTCGCGGTAGCGGGCCGCGGCGTACATGTCCCGGCTGTGGCCGCGCCAGTGCATGAGCACCCAGGGCACCCCGGCGTCGGCGACCACGCGGGCCATCGCCGGGTCGGCCAGCCCACCGCTGACGTCGTTGACCAGCACCGCACCGGCGGAGATCGCCGCCTCGGCCACCGCCGCCCGGGTGGTGTCCACGCTGACCGCCACGCCGGCCGCGGTCAGCTCGGCGACCACCGGCACCACCCGGCGCAGCTCCTCGGCGACCGCCACCCGGTCGGCGCCGGGGCGGGTCGACTCGCCACCGACGTCCACGTAGTCCGCCCCGTCGGCGGCCATCGCCAGGCCGTGGGCCACGGCCGCGTCCGGGGTCGACCACAGCCCGCCGTCGGAGAACGAGTCCGGGGTGACGTTGAGGACGCCGAGCACGGCGCACCGGTCGGACCGACGGAGCAGCGGGTGGGCCAGCGGCGGCGCACTGGGCGGGTTCACGACGGTGGCCACGCGGTGCTCCCTGGGACGGGGCGGCGCCGGGCGGCCGCCGATCCGTCGACGCTACGGAGCCGGCGCCCCAGCCGGATCGGGCCGCTGCCCCACCCGGACCGCGACAGATGACCCGCTCCGGGTGGATGCTCCGGCTGCCCACCCCGGACCGGAGGAGCCGCATGCCCAGATCCGAGCCCGCCGTCCTGCGGCTGCCGTTCCGCGGCACCTGGCGTGCGGTGAACAGCCCGGCGCGACGGGTGCCCAGCCACGGCAGCCACCTGTTCGCCACCACCTACGCGATCGACTTCGTCGCCGTCGCCGGGCAGGACACCGCCCGCACCCGGGACTGGCGGACGGCGCTGGCCACCGAGCCGCCGGAGCGGTTCGTCGCCTTCGGGCAGCCGGTGCTCTCCCCCGCGGCCGGCCGGGTGGTGACCGTGCACGACGGCGAGCCGGACCACGCGGCGCGGCGGTCGGCGCCGGCCCGGATGTCGTACGCGCTCACCCAGGCATCGCGGGCCCGAGGCGGGGCGGGGGCGCTGGCGGGCAACCACGTGGTCCTGGCTGCCGGTGACGGTGCGTTCGTCGTCCTCGCGCACCTGCGCGCCGGGTCGGTCGGCGTGCGCGTGGGCCAGCACCTCGAACCCGGCGATCCGCTCGGCGCGTGCGGCAACTCGGGCAACTCCACCCAGCCGCACGTGCACCTGCAGGTGATGGACGACGCCGACCCGTTCCGCGCCCGCGGGGTGCCGATGGTCTTCACCGACCTGCGGGTGTCGCCGGCGGGCGGCGGGCCGCCGTTCGACCTGGCACGCGGCATGCCCGGCGAGCACGACGTGGTCGAACCGCGGTGACCCCCGCCCAGGACAGCGCAACGAGGGTTGCCCCGGTCCCCGACCGGGCAGACGCCCGTCATGCCGAGGACCGTGGAGATCACCTTGCCCCCCGACCGGGTGGAGGCCGCCGTGCAGCAACTGCGCGGGATGGAGCCCCTGTCGCTGAAGGTGTTCCGCGGAGCGTCACTGCAGCCCCCCGGCGACGTGGTCGCGGTCGAGGTGACCAACCGCCGGCTGGCCGAGGTGATGCGGCTGGCCGACCGGTGCGGGGCCGGCACGGACTCCGCCGTCTCGCTCTCGACGAGCCGACCGGCCAGCACCGTCTCGGCCGGCCGGCACGACGACGTGATGGAGGACATCACCAGTGGCACGGCCGAGGAGATCGAGCTCGAGATCGGCCGGGAGAGCACCATGACCGCCGGGAAGGTGGGGGTGATGGCGACCGCCGGGCTGATCGCGGGGTTCGGCCTGGCCAGCGGCAGCCTGCACCTGGTGATCGGTGCGATGGTCATCGCCCCCGGCTTCGAGCCGTTCAGCCGGGTCGCCCTCGGGCTCGTCGAGCGCAGCGCGGCCTGGCGGCGCGGCCTGGTCGCCGTGGCCAAGGGGTACGCCGCGCTGGCGGCCGGCGCGGCGGTGAGCGCACTGGCCGCGATCGTCTTCGGCGCTGACGCGCTGGACGCCGGGACCAGCAGTTACCTGTCGTCCGCGGCCCTGGTCAGCTACTTCTCGACCACGTCGTGGGTGAGCTGGGCGGTGGCCGTCGTCGGCGGGCTGGGGGGCGCACTGCTGCTGGTGATCAACCGCCGGGTGCTGACCGCCGGCGTGATGATCGCCCTCGGGCTCATCCCGTCGCTGAGCCTGGCGGCCATGGCCGTCGTGGCGGGCGACGGCGAGCTGGCCCTGCGCGCCCTCGGCAGGTGGGCCGTCGATGCAGCGGTGGTCACCGCGATGTCGGTGGGGGTCTTCGCCTGGCACCGCAGGCACGACGGCCGACCCGCGACCAGCTGACCGGCCGGCCCCGGGCACGCGCGCCCGCGGCCGGCCCGGCAGGATGGGCGGATGCCGCGCGAGCTCCCTCCCCTGCCCACGATGGTGGTCGGCAGCCTGCCGCAGCCCGACTGGTTGATCGACCGCGAGCGCCTGGGTCACCAGTTCCCGCCGCGGGTGCGGGCCGCCGAGCTGTGGCGCATCCCCCCCGAGCACCTCGCCGAGGCCCAGGACGACGCCACGCTGGCGGCGATCCGCTCCCAGGAGGAGGCCGGGCTGGACGTGGTCACCGACGGGGAGATCCGCCGGGAGTCCTACTCCAACCACTTCGCCACCGCGCTGGCCGGGCTCGACCTCGACGACCCCGGGCACGTGCGCAACCGGTCGGGCATCGACATCCCGGTGCCCCGGGTGACCGGCGAGCTGCGTCGCCCCGCCCCGGTGCAGGTCGCCGACGTGCGGTTCCTCCGCGCGCACACCGACCGGGCGGTGAAGATCACGGTGCCCGGGCCGTTCACCATGGCGCAGCAGGCGCAGAACGACCACTACCCCGACGACCGGGCCCTGGCGCTGGCCTACGCCGACGTGGTGCGCGAGGAGATCGCCGACCTGTTCGCCGCCGGCGCCGACATCGTGCAGGTCGACGAGCCGTGGCTGCAGGCCCGCCCGGAGATCGCCCGGCAGTACGGCGCCGAGGCGCTCACCCGCGCCGTCGAGGCCGCCCCCGGGCCGGTGCACGTGCACCTGTGCTTCGGCTACGCCGCGATGGTCGCCGAGCGACCGGCCGGCTACTCGTTCCTCCCCGAGCTCGCCGACGTCCCGGTCGCCGCCGTCTCGGTGGAGACCGCCCAGTCGCACCTGGACCCGGCGACGCTCCGGCCGCTGCGCGGGAAGGGCATCGCCCTGGGCGTGCTCGACCTGTCCACCCCGGAGGTGGAGACCCCGCAGGTGATCGCCGACCGGGTCCGCCGCGCGCTGGACTCCGTCGACGTCGACCGCCTGCTGCTGTCCAGCGACTGCGGGCTGAAGTACCTGCCGAGGGAGTCGGCGGCGGGCAAGATGCGCTCGCTCGCCGAGGCCGCCGCGGTGCTGCGCACGGAGCTGTAGCCGGAGCGGGTCAGGTGCCGCAGAAGGTGCGGTAGGGCCCGAACGTGTCCGGCGCGGGTGCGGCGTACCGCTCGAGGCCGGGCCGCTCGTCGAAGGGCCGCGTCACCACGGCGACCAGCTCCTGGACGGGGCCCAGGTCGCCGGCGGTGGCGGCGTCCAGGGCCTCCTCGACCAGGTGGTTGCGCGGCACGTAGACCGGGTTGGTGCGCTCCATCAGGTCGGCGTCCGGGGCGAGCGCCCGCCAGCGGTCGAGCCAGCCGTCGAACGCGGCCAGGTCGAGCACCAGCCGGCGGGCCGGCTCCGCGTCGCCGCGGGCGGCGGCACCGAGGGCGCGGAAGAACGACGTCCAGTCGGCCCGGCTCTCCTGCAGCAGCGGCAGCAGGTCCTCGACGACGGCGGCCGCCTCGTCGCCGCCCTCGCTCAGGCCGAGCTTGGCGCGCATGCCGGCGCCCCAGACGGCGTTGTACTCGGCGCGGAACCGCCCGAGCGCCTCGACCGCGATCGGCACGGCCTGCTCCTGCTCGTCGTGCAGCAGCGGCAGCAGCGCCTCGGCGAGCCGGGCGAGGTCCCACTCCGCGGCGAGCGGCTGGTTGCCGTACGCGTAGCGGCCACCGGTGTCGATCGAGCTGTACACGGTGGCCTGGTCGTAGCCGTCGAGGAACGCGCAGGGGCCGTAGTCGATCGTCTCGCCGGAGATCGTGACGTTGTCGGTGTTCATCACCCCGTGCACGAAGCCGACCAGCATCCACTGCGCCACCAGCGACGCCTGGGCGGCGACGACCGCCTCGAAGAGCGCCAGGTAGGGCTGCTCGGCGTCGGCTGCAGCGGGGTGGTGCCGGGCGATCGCGACGTCGGCCAGCCGGCGGAGCAGGTCGACGTCGCCGGTGGCGCGGGCGTACTGGAACGTGCCCACCCGCAGGTGGCTGCTGGCCACCCGGGCCAGCACCGCGCCGGGCAGCAGGGTCTCCCGGCGCACGTCCCGCCCGGTGGCGGTGACGGCGAGCGAGCGGGTGGTCGGGATGCCGAGTGCGTGCATCGCCTCGCTGACCACGTACTCGCGCAGCATCGGCCCGACCGCGGCCAGCCCGTCGCCGCCCCGGGCGAACGGCGTGCGGCCGGAACCCTTCAGGTGCAGGTCGCGCGGGCGGCCACCGTCGTCGACGAGCTCACCGAGCAGCAGCGCCCGCCCGTCGCCCAGCCGGGGTGAGTAGTTGCCGAACTGGTGGCCCGAGTAGGCCTGCGCCACCGGGTGCGCCCCCTCGGGCACGGCGTTGCCCACGAGGAAGCGCACGCCCTCGGGGCTGCGCAGCCAGTCGACGTCCAGGCCGAGCTCCCCGGCCAGCTGCTCGTCCAGGACCAGCAGCGTCGGGGCGGGCGCCTCCTCGGCCTGCCACGGGAGCGCCAGCTCGGGCAGCTCGCGGGCGAATCGGTCGTCGAGGCGGACGGTCGGTCCCGGGGCGATGCTCACCTCGTCCAGCGTACGAGCCTGCGCGGCTCCCGGCCGGGTCACCAGCTGCCGCCGCCACCTCCACCGGCCGCGCCGCCCACCGACGTCCCGCCGGCGCCGCTGCTCACCGGCGGGGAGAGCACCGGGTTGTCCGGGGAGGAGAACGCGACCATGGCCGGCCACATCCCGGCGTACCCGGCGCCGTGCGCGGGCACGTACCACTCCGGCGCCGGTGCCGGGCCGGCCGCCTCCAGCGTCCGGGCGAACTCCGTCGCGACGCCCAGCGCGACCGCGTGCGGCAGGTACCGGGCGCGCGGGTCGCCCGCGAGGTCGTCGACCCGGCCGGCGGCCACCCGCGCCAGCGCGTCCGACGCGGCCAGGGTCTCGCGGAACGCCACCACCTGCTGGTGCACCTCCGCGCCGGCCGCAGTCCGCTGCGGCATCCGCCCGGCGAGGGCGAGCACGACCAGCCCGGCCAGCACGACGCCCAGACCGGCCAGCGCCCAGGTGGTGGTCGCCGCGAGCACGACGGTCAGGACGACGCCGAGGCCGAGCAGCCCGGCGCCCCGGCCGTACCAGCGGCGGCGCACGGCCGCTGGGCTGGCGGTGAACCAGCCGAGCTCGACCACGTCGGCGTAGATCGCCGAACGCACCCGCCCGTCGAGCCCGCCGAACCGGGGCTGCAGGTCCGACAGGGTGAGGACGTCGCCCTCGGCGAAGACTCCGTCCAGCAGCAGCCGCTCGTAGGAGCGCAGGCCCCGCGGGTCGGCCGCCGTGCGCACCAGCCGCCAGTCCGCCGGCGCGTCGTCGGCGTCCTCCCGCTCGTCGTCGGCTGCGGCGCCGCCGGTCTCCTCGATCCGCAGGTGACCGCGGACGGCCAGGTCGAGCAGCGTGGCGGTCACCTCGTGCCGCTGGGCGTGCCCGTCGAGCACGGTGCCCAGCTGCGCGGGACGCCCGTCCTGCGGCGGGGTCAGCTGCGGCGGCAACGGGCCGGACGGCCCGCGGGGACGCCCGCGGCGGGCCAGCAGCAGGACCGGGCCGGCGAGGGCCAGCAGCGCGGCGAGGGAGAGGCCCACCGTGGCCGGGGTCGCCCGGAAGGCCTGCGCCGGGCTGAACGTGTCGTCCAGGACGGGCTCCGCGGCGGCGAAGGTGCCCGCCGGCCAGCGCCCGGCGACGGTGACGCCCTCCTCCGGCCCCAGCCCGGACGCCTGCGCGTGCAGCTCGCCGCCGGGCTCGACCGCGACGTCGCACGGGGTCCGCGACCCCTCACCGCCGACGACGCAGTCCGCCTCGACCGGCGCGGCGCCCGCCGGTCCGGTGACCCGGACGTCGACGTCGTCGATGGGCACCTGCCAGCCGGTGCCGACGGCGTTCCACCGCAGCTCGTCGACCCCGGAGCCGACCCCCGAGCCGGCGTCGGCGACGCCCGCGACCCGGTACTCGATCTCGTAGGTGTGCCGACCGCTGACCTCGGTGTCCTCATCGCCGACCCGGATGGTCAGCACGCCGTCCTCGCGGGTCAGCTCGGTGTCCGCCGGGGCTCCGGTGGGGCTGTCGACGCTGACGTCGCTGACCGGGTGCAGCCGGTCGCGGGTCTGCTCGTAGGGCAGCCGTTCGGGGATCAGCCGTTCGATCCCGTGCCGCTCCTCGTCGCCGAAGTCGTAGTCGATCACCTCGGTGACCTGCAGCGAGCCGTCGGCGGCCGCCTCGACCCGCACGTCGTAGGAGCGGATCGCCTCCGCCGGTCCGTCGCCGGTGCAGCCGGCCAGCAGCACCGCTCCGAGGACGATCAGCCCGCCCGTCGCGAGTGCCCGCGGTGTGCCCGTGCCGTCCATGTGCGCCCCGTCCATGCGTCCCTGTCGCCGTCGTGCCAGCTGCAGCCGACCGAGGATCGCCGCGCAGCGACGGCCGGTCAACGCGGCGGGCCGTGCAGCGGTGTGTGCGGGGCGCGCGGGCAGTGGGTAGGGCGGACCGCATGGGAACAGGGAGCGCGGCGGTCGCCGCCGCGGACCAGTGGACCGACCCCGACGGGATCCGCCGGCCGGCCGGTGAGGTGCACGCCTGGCAGTCCGGGCGCAACGAGACGGTCTGCGGCCTGTCGCTGAGCCGGTCGCGGCTGCGCCGGTTCCCGCACGTCAGCTGGGCCGACGCGCAGCCGGAGTCCGGCCGGCACGCCGACGCCGTCGTCGAGGTCTGCCGCCGCTGCCGGGCCGGCATGGGCGCCCGCCGGGACGAGCGCGGCTGGACGCGGACGAACCCGCGCCCCTGACCGCACCCGCCCGGCGTCAGGACGGCTCGTGCAGCGGCTCCTTCCGCCGCACCCGCTCGTGCCCGTCGGCCGGCGTCCACTGTCACTGCTGGATCTCCGGCAGGTCCTCCCCGTGGCGTGCGCACGTGCTGCCGGTGCTCGAGGGGCAGGGACGTTGGTCAGGCGGCGCCGGGCCGGACGGCCGGGCGCCCGGCGGGATCAGCCGCGGTAGTTCACGTGCACGTGGTCGAAGTGGTTCGCCGTGCCGCTGCCCCGGTCCGCCATGGCCTTCCAGGAACCCGACGGCGAGGAGAGCATCCGCTGCTCCCAGATCAGGTAGTCGACCCCCAGCTCGGCCCAATGCGCGCGGTGGTACTCCACGATGGCGTCCCCGAGTGCGGCGTTCGTCATCACCATGTAGTCCAGCGCGAGGCCGGAGGGGTGCCCGCCGGGGTCGGCCGCGCTGGCACGGGTGCCGCCGAGGGTGATGCTGCCGGCGCCGGGCACGGCGGAGACGACAGCGTCCGCCGCCGCCTGGACCACGGGCCGGACGCCGCCCGCGCTGTTGCTGATCCGGGCCACCGCGCTCGCGGCCGCCGCGGCGGCGGTCGTCGCGGCTGCGGCGGTGCCTCCCCGAGGCCGGGCTGCCGGTGCCGCCTCCCGCTGCGCGGCGGCCTCGGCGGCCGCCTCCTCGGCGGCGGCCTTCGCTGCCGCCTCCTCGGCGGCGACGCGCTCGGCCGCGGCCCTCGCCTCGGCCTCGGCGGCCAGGCGCTCGACCTCGGCCTGGTCGGCGGCGGCCTGCGCCTGCTGCGCCGCCACCTGGGCGTCCTCGCGGCTGCTGCGGCTGGCGGCCATCCGCTCCAGCGGCGCCAGGTCACGGGCCGGGTCGACCGGGCGGGCCCCGGCGGTCAGGCCGAGCGCCTCGGCCACGCTCACCGTCTCGGTGGGGGCCGCCTCCGCCTGGGCGACGGGCTCCGGCCCGGCGAGCACGTTCATCCCGACCGCGCCGGCGGCGGCGACGGCCAGGTAGAGCGAGGGGCGGCGCAGGCCGGTGGGCGGGGTACGGCGGGCAGCGGTGGTACGGGGGCGCATGAGCAGGAGGGCTCCGAGACGGCGGGCGGCGGGCCCTGGGAGGGGCGCCGCGGGCTGCGGTGGTCCACCGGGCGCCTTCCCCACGATGACGGGGCGGACGTCGGTGGCGTCCACTCGGACCTCGCCGCACAGGGGGCGGGACGGCCGACCGGACCCAGCCACCGTAGGTGCGTTGTGGAGTCATGACAATCCACCGTCGACGATTCGTCGAGTGACGCCCCTCGCGTCCCAGGCGCCCCACGCCGGACCGTCTGCTCGGTCCTCCCCCGCTCTCCGTGCGCATCCCCCGTGCTGCAGCGCAGGGAATGCGCACGGAGGGCGTGGGAGGCGGGAGCACCTCCGCGCTCAGTGCATGCCGAGCCGGGCCAGCGGCTCCACCAGCTCCCGCTCCTCGTAGGCCAGGTGCGACAGCAGGGTGTCGCTGAGCAGGTCGACCGCAGCGCGCAGCCCGGCCATCCCGTCCGGTGCCGAGACGAACTCGACCAGCGCCCGGTCGACGCCCTCGAGCACGTCGTGGATGGCGTGGTGCTCCTGCTCCAGCCGGTCGATGACCGGACCCAGCCGGGCGTCGCCGGCGCGCAGGTGGGGGAACATCGACTGGTCCTCGATGGTGTGGTGCGTGGTCACGATCCGGCAGTAGGCCTCGCAGTAGGTGCCCAGCGTCCACTTGTTCTGCCGCATGGTCAGCACGCTGATGTGCGACCGCGCCGTCCCGACGTCCATCGTGCCGGCGGCCACCTGGTCGACCAGCGACTGCACCTGGGCCAGCTCGGCGCGCAGGCCGTCGTGGATGGCGACCAGGTGCTGCCCCTGGGCCAGCTCGTCCGGCGTGTAGCCGCGGCCCGGGTCCGGTGCCGGCCCGGTCGGGCGCGTCGACTCGTCCCACACCCGCCGCTCGCTGCGCCGGGTCCCGTCGTCGGGCGTGGGGACGACGGGGAACGACGACACCCCGCCGGCCACCGCGGGCGCGGGTTCCGCCGCGGCGGGGACGGGGCCTGCGACGACCGCGCCCTCGGCGGCCACCAGCTCCCGGACCGCGGGGGCCACCTCGGCGGCGAAGCGGCGCAGGTCGTCGGGGTCGTCGCTGCCCAGGACGAACGTGCCGATCCGCTGTTCCAGGGCCAGCTCGGCGAGCTCCTCGGCCCACTGCTCGGCCGGCCCCTGCAACGGGCCGCGACCGTGGGCGGTGAAGGTGCCGGTGATGTTGAGCAGCCGGCGCACGTCGGCCGGGGACCGCCCGGCCGCGACCGCGGCCTCGTCGACGATCGCGTTGCCGCGGGCCAGGTCACCGGGCTGCAGGTAGCTCAGCGAGGGGAGCCAGCCGTCGGCCCGGCGGCCGGTCAGCGCGAGCATCCGCGGCTTGTAGGCGCCCAGCCAGATGCCGACGTCGTGCGCGGGCGCCGGCCCGCGCTTCGCACCGACCACCCGGTGGAACTCCCCCTCGACCCGGACGCCGCCGCGCGCGTCGGCGTCCCAGGCCTGGCGGACCACCTCGATCGCCTCCTCCAGCGCTTGCACCGCCTGCCCACCCGTCAGCCGGCGGCCGCCCATCGCCGCGATGGCGTCCCAGAAGGCGCCGGCGCCCAGGCCCAGTTCCACCCGCCCGCCGCTGAGCAGGTCGAGGCTGGCGACGCTGCGGGCGAGCACGGCCGGTGGCCGCAGCGGCAGGTTGGTGACGTTGGCGGCCAGGTGGACGGTGCCGGTGCGCGCGGCCACGTAGCTGAGCAGCGTCCAGGTGTCCAGGAAGCCGGGCTGGTAGGGGTGGTCCTGGAACGTGACCAGGTCCAGCCCCACCTGCTCGGCCAGGACCGCGAGGGCGACGGTCCGGTCGGGGTCGGCGTTGGCCGGGGTCAGGAAGGCACCGAAGGACAGCGGGTGGCCGGGGTCGCTCACACCCCGACTCTCGCACGCCGACTCGCCGGAACCGTGCGCATCACGGTTGCCTCACGGATCCGGGACCGGCGCTCGACCGGGTGCCGGTTCCGGGTAGTGGCCGGGGAGTCCCACGGCGGCCGGACCGGCCGTCACCGACCGGAGGAGGAAGACCAGACCGTGGACACCACCAACCGCACGCCCCGGCGACGCGTGCTCGCAGCAGCTGCCGGCGCCGTCGCCCTGCTGGGCGCCGCCGGATGCGGGAGCGACGACGACGCACCCCGGGAGACGGCCGCCCTGGAAGTGACCGGGGGCGCCGTCGGTCCCGACGAGGACGTGAGCGAGAACGTCAAGCTGCTGCAGGTGCAGCTGGAGTACCCCCTGGACGGCGTGTACGAGGCCGGCGAGGACGCCTCGCTGTTCCTGGGCATCGCCAACGACGGCACCGAGGCGGACACCCTCGTCGACGTGAGCGGTCCGGACTTCGCCGACGCCCGGATCGCCGGACCCGACGGCACCGCCGGCGGCGACGACATCTCCCTGGAGGTCGCCGCCAACGACAACGTCTACGTCGGGGCGGAGGGCATGCCGGCGATCACCCTGGTCGACCTGCAGAGCGAGCTGCGCTCGTCCGAGTCGATCCCGGTGACCTTCACCTTCGAGCGGGCCGGCGAGGTCACCATCGACGCGATGGTGTCGGCCGAGGACATGGACCCGCGGCCGACCTACGACTTCCCGGACCCGGACGAGGACCCGTCGGGCGAGACCCCGTCGGAGGGCTGACCCGGTACGGCCGGGAGCGCCCGCCGGTCAGCGTCGACCGGCGGGCCACTCCCCGGCCAGCGCCTGCGCCACCCGGTCGCGCCAGGCGCGGGTCTCCGTCTCCGGCACCTGGGTGGACCGCCGGGCGCTCTCGGCGACGGCGTCGGCGTAGTGGAGCACCAGGTCGTCGACGCCGCGGCCGCGGGCCCGCCAGGCGAACTCGCGCAGCAGGCCGGCCATCCGGCGCAGCACGGCGGGCTGGCCGTCGGCGACGTGCAGCGGCTCCTCGACCGCCAGCTGCAGCAGGGCCGGCAGGTCCCACGGGGGCACGACCACCCGCACCGTCCCCGCCTCGTCCCGGAACACCCGCTCGTCCGCCGGGTTGACCGCGAGCCGGCCGAGGAGCGCGGAGGCGTGGGACAGGGCGTGCACCGCCGTCGTCGGGTCGTTGATCCCCGGCGACAGCGCCCGCAACGCGATGTCGACCACCTTGCGCAGGCCGTAGGCGACGTCCCGGCCGGCCGAGCGCTCGAAGTGCAGCCGCAGCGCCCCGTCGAGCCGGTCGGTCAGTGCCCGGACGTCCGGGTCCGCGCCGGGTTGGAGCCAGGCCCGGGCGACCGGCGTGCCCTCGACGACGGAGTCACCCATCCGCACCCCGAGCTCCACGACGGCGCCGGCCTCGGCGGCGGCGGCCACCGCGGCCCGGGCATCGACCCCGACCAGGAAGCCGCTGGACCGGGCGGTCAGCAGCAGCTCCCGGCCGCGGGTGACGCCGGGTGCGCCCGGGTCCGGCCGGTGGTGGTCCTCCCGGGTGCCGAGCTCCCGGGCGATGGTGCCGCTGGACTCGTCGTGGACGTCGCGCAGCATCGTCTCGACCCGCAGCACCGAGGCGAGGTGGCCGAGGAAGAGCACCAGGGCCACCACGCTGCCCAGGGTCAGCAGGTAGGCGACGCTGATCGACAGCCGCGGGACGAAGGCCGACTCCCCCGTCGTCGCGTCCGCCGTCCGCACGGTGCGGAGCACGGTGAGGGCGTAGACGAAGGTGAGCACCAGCTGGGCGAGGGTCAGCTGCACGACCCGGTCGGTGACGAAGGTCTGCAGCAGTCGGGGTGAGTACTGGCTGCTGCTCAGCTGCAGCGCCAGCACGGTCAGCGAGAACACCAGACCGGTCACCGAGATCAGCGAGCCGGCGATCGCGTTGAGCAGGTCCCGCGCCGCGGCGGGCCCGCCGCCGAAGGCGAAGGTCAGCGGGTCGTCGCCGAAGTCGGTGAGCCGGTCGTCGACCGCGGGCAGCAGGATGCCCAGGCTGACCGCCAGCACGATGCCGATGACCGGGACCGGCCACAGCGAGCCTCGCACCTGGTCGGCCAGGGTCCCCAGCGGGCCCGCACGCAGCCGGCTCACCGCCGGCCTCCTCCGGGTGTGTCGGCGGTCGGGGTCACAGCTGCGGCCGGACGCCGGCCTCCGCGGCCAGCGCGGACGGGTCCAGCGAGCCCTGCCCGTCCATCGCCGACCGTCCGGGCCCGCGCCGGCCGACCGGCAGCACCGTCTTCTCCTGCGCGCCCTCCAGCTCGAGGGCCAGGGCGGTGTAGAACGCCACCGCCGCCAGCGCGATGCCCACCCACCCGGCGACCGCCTCCCAGTCCGAGGAGCCGGTCATCTCGTAGACCCCCGTGGTGCCGAACCGGACGGCGGCGACCGCCATCACGAGGGCCGGCAGCACCTTGCTGCTGACCGCCGTCGCCGCCGGGACGAGCATGGCCAGCCCGGCGGCGACCAGCAACACGCCCAGCCCCGAGCTGGTGCTGCCGGGCGGCAGCGTGAGCGTGGTGAACCCGGCCACCGCCCAGGTGCCGCTGAGAACGCCCATGCCGGTGGCGGCGACCGGGTCCCGGCTGAGGAAGCCGAACACCGAGGCCAGCAGCTGCAGCGGCACGGTCGCGGCCAGTGCGGTGATCGCGGCGATCCGGCCCTGGTCCGGGTCGACCCACCCCAGCTGCACGGCGCTGAACACCGTGGTCGCCAGCGCGAGGGCGAGGAAGCCCAGCGGGAGGGGGGTGGCCAGCGGGCGGAGGACGACCCGGGTGGCCGGCGGGGCCGGCTCCCGGTCCGGTCCGGGCATCAGCTGACCAGCGCCTGGGTCGCGGACTCCTTGAGCTTCGCGTTGGCCCAGCGCATCTGCCGCAGCGTCTCCGGGTGGCACCGCTCGGCCAGCTCCAGCAGCTCGGGCTCCCGCGCCCCCTGGGCGGCCTGGGCGAGCAGCTCCCAGTCCAGCGAGACCCCGGCGGCCTCCCGGTGGATGTGCCGCAGGTCGGCCAGCAGCAGCATCCCCGGCTCCGAACGGCGGCCCACCGCGTCCGACGCCTTCTGCCGCAGGGTGGCGAGCAGGCTGGGGTCGGTCTCAGGCTCGGGATCGAGCTGCACGCCGTAGTCCTGCCCGATCGCGGCGAGCGCCTGCACGTGGTCCTGCGACCACCGGGCGATGTCGCGGGCGACGTAGAAGACCTCGTGGTCGGCCTTGTGCCGGTCCGAGGCGGCCAGCAGCGCCCCCGCCAGGTGGTTCTCCGAGCGGTGGAGCTCCTCGATGGCCAAACCGAGCTTCATCGTGCACCTCCGGTGACGGTCGCGAGCTCCTCGGTGCTCTCCGCGGCGGGGCCGCCCACGGTCGGCGGGACGGCGCCCGTGACCGGCCGGGAGCCGGTGGTCGTCGGCGCGGCCGAGGGCCCGTCGCCGGTCGCGATCCGCTCGACCCGGGCGGCCGCGGCCTTGAACAGCGGCTGCTTGGAGACCGGGTCCCAGTCGGTGATGGTCAGCTCGTTCGCGGCGCGGCCGCGCTCGCCGTCGGGCTGGTGGCCGCCCGGTTCGTCCCAGTAGCCGTAGTGGAACGGCAGGAAGGCCACGCCGGGGCGGATGCCGCTGATCCGCAACCGGGCCTGCACCCGGCCGCGCGGTGTGCTGACCTCGAGCAGGTCGCCCTCGGCCCAGCCGCGGTCCGCGGCGTCGCTGACCGAGAGCTCCACCCAGACCTCCGGCGCCGCGCGTTGCAGCTGCGGCGCGCGGGCGGTCTTCGTCCGGGTGTGGAAGTGGTAGAGCGTCCGCCCGGTGATCAGCTGGAAGGGGAACTCCTGGCTGGGGATCTCGTGCGGCGGCACGTACTCCACGGCCTTGAGGATCGCCTTGCCGTGCGGGTTGAGCGCCTTGTACTCGGTCTGCGACAGGGGTGCGCCGGTGACCAGGTCCCGGCCGTAGCTCTCGCAGTGGTCCGGGGCGGCCCAGAACTGGCCGTCGACGTAGATGTGCTCGGTGCCGTCGGGGTGCTCGTCGTTGCACGGCCACTGGATGCCGCTGCCGCCGCGGAGCTTCGCGTAGCTCAGCCCGGTGTAGTCGCACGGCCGGCCGCGGGTGCACTCCTTCCAGCCCTCGAAGGCACCCTCCGGGTCGTCCCACTTCACCAGCGGCTGGCCGTCCTTGTCCTGCAGGCCCATCCGCCGGCTGAAGTCGATGAAGATGTCCAGGTCGGGCCGGGCCTCGCCGGGCGGCTCGACCGCCTTGTCCGAGAGGTGCACGGTGCGGTCGACGTTGGTGAACGTGCCGGTCTTCTCCCCCCAGGTGGCCGCGGGCAGGACGACGTCGGCCAGCTGCGCGGTCTCGGACAGGAAGATGTCCTGGACGACGAGGAACAGCCGCTCCTGCGCCAACACCTCCCGGATCCGGCCCAGCTCCGGCAGGGAGACCGCCGGGTTGGTGGCCTGCACCCACATGAACCGGATGGAGCCCTCCTCGGCGTACCGGAACATCTGCATGGCGTGCGTGGGCGGCGAGTAGTGCGGGATCTGCATCGGGTCGAGGTTCCAGACCCGCGCCAGGTCCTTCACGTGCTCCTCGTTCGACCAGTTGCGGAAGGCGGGCAGGTCGCCGTCGGCGCCGCACTCCCGGGTGTTCTGCGCCGTCGGCTGGCCGTTCATCTGGAGCAGCCCGCAGCCGGGCCTGCCGAGCATCCCCCGGATGATGTGCAGGTTGTTGACCTGCGTGGCCGCCGCGGACGCCTGGTGGGACTGGTAGAAGCCCTGCAGCACGCTGGACATCAGCCGCTCGGCGGTGCCCAGGACGCGGGCCGCCTCGCGGATCTGCTCCACCGGGACGTCGCAGATCTGGGCCGCGAGCTCCGGCGGGTAGTCGGCCACCCGCTTCTCCAGCTCCGCGAACCCGACGGCGTGCGCCTGCACGTAGTCGTCGTCCACCCAGCCGTTGGCGATCACCTCGTGCAGGAGGGCGTTCATCAGCATCACGTTGGTGCCCGGCCGGGGCGCCAGGTACACCGTCGCCGCGCGGGCGACCGGGGTCTCGCGCGGGTCGACGCAGATCACCCGCGGCGGGTTCGGGCCGGCCAGCCGGTCCAGGACGCGGGTCCACAGCACCGTCTGGGTCTCGGCCATGTTGTGCCCGAAGAGCGCGATGACGTCGGCGTGGTCGATGTCGGTGTAGGACCCCGGCTGCCCGTCGCTGCCGAAGGACTCCTTCAGCGCCGCCGCTGCGGTCGCGGTGCACAACCGGGTGTTGCCGTCGACGTGGTTGGTGCCGATGCCGCCGTGGGCGATCAGGCCGAGGGTGTAGTACTCCTCGAGGAACAGCTGGCCGGTGGTGTAGAAGCTGATGGCGCTGGGGCCCTGCTCGGCCAGCAGCTCCTGGGCTCGGCCGGCCACGGCGTCCATGGCGGTGTCCCAATCGGTCTCCACCAGCTCCCCGTTCCGCCGGATGAGCGGCGTGGTCAACCGGTCCGGGGAGTTGTTGGCCTGCCAGCCGAACAGGTCCTTGGGGCCGAGCCGGCCGTGGTTGACCCGGTCCTCCGCCCGGCCGCGGACGCCGACGATCTCGCCGTCCTTGACCGCGATGTCGAGCCCGTCGCCGTTGGAGTGCAGGATCGTCGCCGACTGCACCCACCGGTCGACCTCGGTCTCGTCCACCCCCTCGGCCAGGTGCGTGTCGACGCGCACGGGCCAGTGCTCCCCCGGCCCGTACGGGGTGCGCGTGCCCCACGGTTCGGCGATGCGGTCGGTCCGCTGCATCGGAGGTCTCCAGCTCGTTCGGCGTCGTCGTCGCTGCGGACGGTGCCCCGTCCCGGTGCCGGGCACACCCCCGGCGCGGTCGGCAGGTCGATGACACCCCCAGCGGCCGGTGGTGACGGGCCGGCGGACCGCGCGGCCGCGCGTAGCGTGGAGCGCTCACCCGGACCGGAGAGGAGGACCCGCGTGCCCCAACGCACCCACGTCGTGCTCGGCGGCGGCGCCGCACTGGGCGCCTTCCAGGCCGGCGCGCTGCAGGCGCTCCTCAGGGCCGGGGTCGAGGTCGACCACCTGCACGGCGCCTCCGTCGGCGCGATCAACGCCGCGTTCCTCGCCGTCCGCCCCGACGCCCGCCGCGCCGACGAGCTCGCCGGGCTGTGGCAGGACCCGGTCCTGACCGGTGTGCTGCGCCCCGGCTGGCGTTCCCGCACCGCCGGGCTGGCGCGCTCGCTGCGCCGCGGTGGGGCGCTGCTCGACGACCGGCCGCTGCGCCGGATGATCGCCACCCACGTGCCGGCGCACGACCTGGCCGAGCTGTCGGTGCCGATCACCGTCACCACCACCTGCCTGGACTGCGGAACGGCCGCCCGGCACGCCGCCGGAGCGGTGGCTGACGCGCTCGTGGCCAGCTCCGCACTGCCCGGGCTGTTCCGCCCGGTGCAGCTCCCCGACGGGCACCGGCACGTCGATGGCGGCATCGTCGACGGCGTCCCGGTGTCGGCCGCGCTGGAGGTCGCCGGCCCCGACGACCGGGTCCTGGTGCTCGACTGCGGCCTGGCGCCGGTGACCGGCCGGGTGGACGTCTGCGCAGCCGCCTCCGACGTCGTCCCGGCCCTGGCCTGCGGCGTCCCGGTGACCGAGGGGCGTGCCGCCTACGTGGCACCGGAGGAGAGCGGCCCGGGGGCGCTGGACACGGTGCTGCGGTCGTTCACCGTGGCCCGGGCCGCGGCGAACCGCGCCGCCGTCCGCGAGGCGCTCGACGACCCGCGGGTGGCGGTGCTGCCGCACGTCGCCGACGCCTGGGCCGCCGGGCTGCTGGAGACGCTGCCGGCCGGGCCACGGGACGTCCGCCGTACCACCGAGCTCCTGGAGGCCGGCCGGGCAACGGCCGGGCGCTGGCTCGCCGGTCGGCCGTGGGCCGCCTCAGCTGCGACGCAGGACCGCTGAGGCCACCGGCCCGCCCAGCTCACGGGCGTGGCCGACGGCGTACGGCAGCCCGTGCCGGAGTGCCCACCAGGCCTGCTCCCCCGTCGTCGGTCCCCGGCCCGGCGGTGGCCCGGTCACCGGCTCCGGGACCCAGCCGGCTGCCCGCAGCACCTCGGTCGCGGCGGCGGCCAGGCCGCGGTGACCGGCCCGGCTGGGGTGCACCCGGTCGGCCGCCCAGCCGGGTGCACCGGCCAGCGCGGGCACGGCTCCCAGGTCGACGACGTGCACCCCGGGCAGCTCCGCCGCGGCGTCGACCGCGGCGTTCACGACCGCGACGCGCTGCCGCACCGCGCGGGCGACCGGCCCGGGCAGGCGCAGCACCGCGGCCGGGTCGTGCAGCCGGCCGACCAGCACCTCGGCACGCCGCGCCCGCAGGGCCGTGACGACGTCGAGCAGCCCGCCGCCCACCGCGTCGGGGACGAACCCCGAGCGCGCCACGTCGTTGAGACCCACCAGCACGGTCGCCAGGTCCAACTCGCCGGGCACCCGGGGCAGCTGGCGGTCCCGGACGTCGGCCACGCGCGCGCCGGCGGTCGCCAGCGGCACCAACCGGGCCCCCGGCAGCGCGGCGGACACCAGCCCCACCCAGGTGCGCTCCGCCTCGATGCGCAGCCCGACGCCCTCACCGCAGGAGAGGCTGTCGCCCAGGGCCGCCACGAGCGTCACACCGCCACCTGCCGCGCGTCGGTGTGCACCGCGAGGAACCCCTGCACCGTCGCGCTCCAGGAGAACTCCTCGGCCCGCGCCCGGGCGGCCCGGCGCCGGACGCCTTCCGGGACGCCGACCAGGTCCTGCGCGGCGTCGGCGAAGGCCGCCCCGGTGCCCGCCGCGGCACGACCGGCCCGCGGGCCGAGGACCCCGGGCAGCGCGGAGCGGGACGCGGCGACCACCGGGGTGCCGCACGCCAGCGCTTCCAGGGCGGCCAGCCCGAACGTCTCGATGGGGCCGGGGGCCAGGGCGACGTCGGCGTCGGCCAGCACCTGGGCCAGCCGGTCCCTCCCCCGGACGAACCCCAGCCACTCGACCGGCAGCCCCCGGGTGACCGCCTGCAGCGGGCGACGCAGCGGTCCCTCGCCCGCGACGACCAGCCGGGCCGGCACGCCGCGGCGCCGGAGCTCGCGCAGCGCCGCCACGGCCAGGTCCGGGCGCTTCTCCCAGGACAGCCGGCTGGCCATCACCAGCCGCAGCTCGCCGGTGCTCTCGGGCCGCTCGACGGTGCGGGCGGCGAAGGTGCCGGCGTCCACGCCCAGCGGGACGACGGCCAGGTTCGGTGCGCCGATGCGGCGGAACTCCTCGGCGGCCCACTCGGTCGTGCAGACGACCGCGTCGAAGTCGCGGGTCAGGCGGGCGTTGGTGCGGTCGGCCAGCGCCGCCCCGGGCAGCCCGGTCCACTGCCGCACCCACCGGTCGAGCCGCTCGTGGCTCACCACCAGCGCCGGCACGCCCGCGCCACGCGCCCAGCGCCCCAGCCAGCGCAGGGTGGTCCGGTCGTGCACCTCCACCGTGTCCGGGGCCATCTGCTCGACCACCGACCGGACCCGCCGGCGGTCCAGCAGCGCGCGGTAGCCGGGGGCCACCACCAGGGCAGGGGCGCGCAGCACGACCCGGCGCCCCCAGCCGGTGCGGACCACCTCGTCCGCGGCTCCCGGGACGACCTGCACCACCTCGTGGCCCGCCGCCGCGTAGCCCGCGGCGAGGTGGTCGAGGGCGGTGCGGAGTCCCCCCGAGGTGGCCGAGACGAAGTTGGCCGCCTGCAGGACCCTCATCCCCCGGTCCACCCGCGTCGGGCCTCCGGGGTCGGTGCTCCGGGCATGCGCCCAGCCTGCCCGCCCCCGGGCGCGGCCGGCCCCACGTCCACCCCCGGGTGGGCTGAAGAGCCGGCGAACTCTCCGTGACCGGACGTCGACCTCGGGACCGGGCCGGTTGCGCGATCGGTGCGTGGTCCGCGGCGCCCCGGGTAGGAACCCGGACGCAGCTGACCGTATCCATCGGATGGAGGACACGTGAGCGAGCACGACATCGAGGAGACCGGCACGGGCGAGGCCGCCAAGCGGATCGGCCAGGCGCCCACCACCACCGACGTGACCGACCCGGAGCGCTCCTCGCGCAACACCGCGGCCGGCAGCGGTTCGCAGCCCGGTGAGGGACCCGTGCAGCCCGCTGCCGACGAGGGCGTCGACCCCTCGGCCAGCATCGAGCCGCACAACGAGGGCCTCGCCTGAGGCCGGTCCAGCACTCCGCACGGACGTGAGCGGGCCCCGCGGTCACCCGGCCGCGGGGCCCGTTGCGTGTCCGGCTCAGTCCGCGTCCGGCTCAGTCCGCGTCCGCCCAGGACCGGACCACGGCGACGTCGAGCGGGAAGTCGACCGGGAACTCCCCGAACAGCAGGCGCCCGGCCACCGCGGCCGAGTCCCGCACCGCGGCGGCGACGTCGTCGGCGTACCGCGCCGGGGTGTGCACCAGCACTTCGTCGTGCAGGAAGAAGACCAGGTGCGGGCGGTCGGTCAGCGCTCCCTCGCCCAGCTGCCACAGCCGGTTGCGCAGGTCGGCCAGCCAGCACAGCGCCCACTCGGCACCGGTGCCCTGGACGACGAAGTTGCGGGTGAACCTCCCCCACGCGCGGCGGCGCCGGTCGGCGTCCTCCCGCGATCCGGCCGGTTCCGGCGGCTCCCCCAGGTCGGTCGCCGGCTCCGCCCACGAGCCGGTGGGCAGCGGCGAGCCGCGGCCGAGCAGGGTGTGCACCACCTCGCCACGCTCCCCCGCCCGGGCGGCCTCCTCGACCAGCCCGATCGCCCGGGGGTAACGGCGGGTCAGCCGCGGCATCATCCGCCCGCTCTCCCCGCGGGTGCCGCCGTACATCGCCCCGAGCATGCCGACCTTCGCCTCGGCCCGGGTGGCCACCGTGCCGTCGGCGACCATGCCGGCGTACAGGTCGGCCGACCGCGCCGCCTGGGCCATCGCGGCGTCCCTGCTCATCCCGGCCAGCACCCGCGGCTCCAGCTGGGCGACGTCGGCGACGACGAACCGCCAGCCCTCGTCGGCGACCGCAGCCGGGCGGATCTGGGTCGGCACCGACAGGGCACCACCGCCGTTCGACGCCCAGCGCCCGGTGACCACCCCGCCGGGCACGAAGACCGACCGGAAGCGGTTGCCGCGGACCCACGTGTGCAGCCAGTTCCAGCCGTTCGCGGCCAGCAGCCGCGACAGCTTCTTGTACTCCAGCACGGCCGGGACGCACGCGTGGTCGAGCTGCTCGAGGGTCCAGGAGCGGGTGTCCTCGACCGGCAGTCCGGCGGTCTGCAGCGCCCGGAGCAGCCCGCCCGGGGAGTCGGGGTTGAGCTCCGGCGCCCGGAGAGCGCTGCGGATCTCCGCAGCCAGCCGCTCCAGCACCGCGGGGCGCTGGCCCGACGGGGGCCGGGGGCCGAGCAGGTCGGTGAGCAGCCGCTCGTGCAGGTCCGTCCGCCAGGGCAGGCCGGCGTGCGTCATCTCCGCGGCGACGAGCGCGCCGGAGGACTCCGCGGCCAGCAGCAGCGCCAGCCGGCCGCGCTGGGCAGCGGCCGCCAGCGCGGCCTGCTGCCGCCGGTCCTCGGCCGCCGGGTCGAGCGCGTCGGCCGGGTCGGCGAGGGGGAAGAGCGCGGGGTCGGCGGCGACGAGGGGCTGGAGCGCGTCCCAGCCCGCGGTGTCCGGGCCGGCCAGCAGTGCCTGGTCGACGAACGGGGAGCGGCGCAGCAGCGCGTGGCAGAGCCGCAGGTCGGTGCAGCGCCCGACCCGAACCCCGGCGTCCAGCAACGCCGGGTACCAGCGGGTGGTGTCGTCCCAGATCCAGCGGACCGCCGGCGCTTCCCGCGCCGCCACGAAGCCGGGCAGCTCCGCGGCCGGCAGCCGGGTCACCTCCACCTCGCCGCCGGCGTGCGCCCGCACCTCGACGTTCCCGCCCCGCCGCACCAGCAGGAGCCGCTCCACCCGCCCAGTCTCGCCGAGGGGGCCGACAACGGCGCCACCGTGCGTCAGGGCGCGTCGCCCGGGTAGGGCAGGCGGATGACCGAGATCGACCCGAGGGACCCCGACACCCTGTACGCCGAGGGCCCGGTGGCCACCGAGCCGCCGGACGACGACCTGCCCGAGACCTCCCCGCTGCGTGACTCCGGCGGCACGGGTCCCGGCCCCGACGACCTGGACCGGCTGCTGTGACCGCCGACCCGGAGTACCCGCCGCTGGACCCGAACGCGCCGATGCCGGACGACCCCGGTCCGCTGCTGCCGGACACCCCGGACGACCTGCCCCCGGCCCCACCCGAGCCGGACCTGCCGGTCGAGCCCACCGTCGACCCGGAGGGACCGGACGACCCGGACGGCGTCCCCGCCTAGTCCGGCTGGGCCCGGCCCGCGGCGGTCAGCGCCGGTGCCAGCGCACCGCGCCGGCCGCCGCGAGCGACAGCACGAGCAGCGACAGCCCGGCGCTGCGGTCCGCGACGTCCCGTCCGCGACGGGCCACCAGCACTGCGGCCGCGTCCAGCGCGGTGAGCAGCAGGGTCACCTCCGTCGTCCGGCGGGCCTGCGGCGCGGGGGTGACCAGCAGGGCGGCGCCCATCGCGATGTTCCGGGCGGCGACGAGGCGCACCAGCAGCGGCAGTGCGACGTCGCCCCGCGCCGCCTGGTCGCGGACGCCGAGCACGCCGGCGATCGCCCGCGGCGCGAACAGCGCGCCGGTGCCCAGCCACACCGACAGCGAGCCGATGGTCTTGCGCGTGACGTCCCAGTCCCGAGTCATGACCGGCTGGTGCCCGGTCGCGGGCCCGGCCAACCGGCACCCAGCAGCACGAGCACGAGGGCCAGGAAGGGCAGGGTGGCGGTGCTGGCCACCCAGTCGCTGACCGTGGCGACGGCGAACGGCACGACGCCCGGGGAGTCCAGCGGCCCGATCACCCGGTCCAGGCCGAGTGCGGCCACCGAGGGCGGCATGGTGAGCAGCGCCGAGACCGCTCCGCCGGCGACGACGCCGGCCA
The DNA here is from genome assembly GCF_054050755.1 of Modestobacter sp. SYSU DS0511. Classification (NCBI taxonomy): domain Bacteria; kingdom Bacillati; phylum Actinomycetota; class Actinomycetes; order Geodermatophilales; family Geodermatophilaceae; genus Modestobacter; species Modestobacter sp. SYSU DS0511. Next base: position 131,301 of record NZ_JBJGZY010000001.1, on the reverse strand, counting down.
GCACCGCGCCCGGCGCCCGGCGGACGGCGCGCAGCGCGATCGCCAACCCCCGGCGCAGCGCACCGGCCGGCCGCAGCGAGCCGCCGTCCGGCAGCCCGGCCACCGCCCCGGTGACCCACAGCTGGGCGACCAGCCCCGTGGCGAAGCCGACGACGTCGACGGCGAGGGCGGCGGCGTAGCGCGGGTCGTCCCAGACGAGCACCTGCCGCAGCACGTCGGGGACGGCGTTCACCGACGCCGCGATGAGTGCAGCCAGGTAGGCGGCCCGCCACCGCCGGCCGAGCAGCCGCAGCGCGGCAGCCAGCGTGGCGGCGGGGCGGACCTCCGGGGTGGTCACGAGCGGGCCGCGACCAGCCCGGTCCAGCAGCCGGCCAGCTTCGTCTCCTGCGCGACAACGGTGAGGCCGGCGTCCCGGCAGGCGCTCGCGACCCCCTCCGGGGTGGGGCGGTCGCCGTCGGCGGGGTGCCGGGAGACGGCGCGCAGCGGCCGGCTGTCGATGAACCGGGCGGTCATCTCGCAGGAGTAGAAGCGCCCGCCCGGGCGCAGCACCCGGGCCGCCTCCCGGACGACGTCGCGCCACGGGCCGACGTGGTGCAGCACGTGGTAGCCGAACACCGCGTCGACGGAGGCGTCGTCGAGGGTCAGCGCGGTGGCGTCGCCCTGCTGCACGGTCACCCGGTCGCCGAGGTCGCGGGTCGCCGTGCGGGCGGCCTGCACCGAGGCCGGGAAGAGCTCGATGCCGGTGACGTGCTCGGCGCCGAAGCGCTCCAGCGCCAGCCGCAGGCCGGTGCCGCGCCGGCCGGTGCCCAGCTCCAGGGCCCGGCCACCGGGCGCGTCCCCGCCCAGCCGGTGGAGGATCGCGGCCTCCGCGCGGCGCTGCACGAGGGCGCGCAGCCGGGCGTCGACCCAGAGCCGGGTGCCGTCCACGAGCGTCGGCGGCACCCCGCGGGTGCGGGGTCCGTCAGAGGTGGGTCCGTCGGAGGCGGGGGTCCCGGTCACGGAGGGCTGGTGCCCGGTCGCCCGCGGCCGGAAACGGTCCGGCGCGTCAGCCCTGCAGCTGACGCACCATCTCGCCCAGCGGGTCGTCCCGGGTGGGCAGCTGCCGGATCGCCGGCAGCAGCGACTCCCCCAGGTCGTCGTGCAGCCGGCGCAGCTCGGCGGCCGGGGCATCGGTGTGGTCGGCCCGCAGGTCCCACAGCGGGTACGCCTCCGCGCCGTACACCTGGACGGTGCCCGAGAGCGCGCCCTCGATGTCCGCCCCGGTCGACTCCCCTGCTTCCAGCGCCCGGACGATGCGCTCGGCCAGGTCCTGCCCGGGCTCGGCGGCGAACGCCTCCGCGGTCGCCACCAGCGTCTCCCGGCCGACCAGCCGGTTGCCCTGCACGGCGAAGCCGTCGCCGAGCAGGTCCCCGCACCAGGCGGGGGTCTCCTCGCCGGTGTGGGCGGCGACCCGGCCCTCGCGGTCGACGATGCCGACCTGGCGGTGGCCGGCACCGGGGTCGACGGCCAGCACCATGTCCAGCACCTCCTGCGCCGGCCGCCCCGCCGCCAGGAGCCGGAGTCCGTCGTAGGCCAGGTAGGGGTTCATGGCGGCCTGGCTGCTGACCGCCCCGACACCTGCCTCGGCGTGGCAGGCGATCTTGCCCACACCGGCCATCGCCGTCAGGGCACCGACACCGAGCTGGCCGGTGCGCGGGCAGCACGCCACGATGGAGAAGGTCACGGTCAGGTGCCTTCCCCACCGCGGGGCCCGCCATGCCACCGCGGGGTGCGGACACGCCAGGCGCTGGCACCCTGGCCGGCGTGCTGCTCGCCGACGTCGTCGCCGCCTCCGCCGCCGTCGCGGCCACCCGGTCGCGCACCGCCAAGGCCAGCGCGATCGCCGACCTGCTGCGGCGGGCGGACGCCGGCGAGGTCGGCGCGGTCACCGCGTGGCTGGCCGGCGAGCCCCGCCAGGGCCGGCTCGGCGTGGGCTGGCGGACGCTCTCCCGGCTGGCCCGGAGCCCGGCGGGCGCACCGTCCCTCGGCGTCCTCGACGTGGACGCCGCGCTGGAGCTGCTGGCCACCACGACCGGGGCCGGTTCGGCGGCCCGGCGGGACGCGGGCCTCTCCGCCCTGCTGGGTGCGGCGACCGCGGAGGAGCAGCAGTTCCTGGTCCGGCTCCTCACCGGCGAGCTGCGGCAGGGCGCGCTGGAGGGCGTCGTGCTCGACGCCATCGCCGGCGCGGCCGACGTCCCGGCCGCGAGCGTGCGCCGGGCGTTCATGCTGTCGGGCAGCCTGCCGGGCACGGCGGCCGCGGCGCTGACCGGCGGGGTGGCGGCGCTGGACGCCGAGCGGCTGCGGGTCGGCCGCCCGGTGCGGCCGATGCTGGCCGCCCCCGGCTCGTCGCTGGACGCGGCGCTGGCCGACCTCGGCAGCGACGTCACCGTGGAGTTCAAGCTCGACGGCGCGCGCATCCAGGTGCACCGCGACGGCGACGACGTCCGGGTGTGGACCCGCACGCTCCGCGAGGTCACCGACGGGGTGCCCGAGCTGGTCGAGCGGGTGCGCGCGCTGCCCTGCCGGGCCTGCGTGCTCGACGGAGAGACCCTCGCGCTGGACGACGACGGCCGGCCGCGCGCCTTCCAGGACACGATGAGCCGGTTCGGCAGCGAGGGGCCGGGTGGGGAAGGCAGAGCCGACGTCCTGCTCAGCCCGTTCTTCTTCGACCTGCTGCACCTGGACGGCCGGGACCTCCTCGACGAGCCGCTGGCGGCGCGGCTGGACGCGCTGGCCGGGCTGCTGGCGCACGACGCCCACGCGGCGCTGCGCATGCCCGGGGTGCGGCGGCCGACCCCGGCGCAGGCGGCGGCGGTGCTCGGCGACGCGCTGGCCCACGGGCACGAGGGCGTGGTGGTCAAGGCCCTGGACGCGCCCTATGCGGCAGGCCGCCGGGGCCGCGCCTGGCAGAAGGTGAAGCCGGTGCACACCCTGGACCTGGTGGTGCTCGGCGCCGAGTGGGGCTACGGGCGGCGCACCGGAACGCTGTCCAACCTCCACCTCGGCGCCCGCGACCCCGACGGCGGCGAGCCGGTGATGGTCGGCAAGACGTTCAAGGGCATGACCGACGAGCTGCTGGCCTGGCAGACCCGCACCTTCCCCGACGCCGCCGTGGAGCAGGCCGACTGGGGTGTGCGGCTGCGCCCGGAGCTGGTGGTGGAGATCGCCGTCGACGGGGCGCAGCGCAGCACCCGCTACCCCGGCGGCGTGGCGCTGCGGTTCGCCCGGGTGGTGCGGTACCGCCCGGACAAGACGCCGGCCGAGGCGGACACCCTCGACGCGGTCCGCGCCCTGCTCGCCGGAGCGTGAGCCGCGCCGCCGTCCGTCCGGCCGCGGCACAGCGGACGGCAGGCCGGCTCACCCCGGGCGGTCAGTTCGGCAGCAGCCGCCGGGCCACGCCCTTGAGAGTCGCGCCGGCCCGGTACGACTGCACCAGCCAGGAGTTGCAGACGATGTTCGCCCCGGCCAGCACCGGCACCGCGAACTGGGTGATCCGCTGCCGGCGCTGCCAGGTGGCGATCTCCGTCGGGGTGCCGGCCGCCGGGATGGTGGCGTCCTTGACCTCGACGGAGCCCGTCTGGCGCTCCGCCTCCTCGGCCAGCCGGCCGATCCGGGCTCCGCTGTAGGCGGCGAAGGCGGTGGCGCCCGCGCCGGCCACGGCGAGGCCGGCCTTGACCGCGCCGACCGTGCCGAAGCCCTGCTGCAGCGCCACCCGGCGCCCGCCCACCTGGGTCAGCCGCAGCCCCGCGACCAGGGTGGCGCCGATTCCGGCCCACTGCGCCGGCGCGAACCGGCCCCACGCGGCGCTGGCCACCCGCACCCGGTCGATGCCCTGCTCCAGGTCGGCGCCGGACTTGTTGACGCCGGCGACGCCCATCACCGTGCCCCCGAACCAGAGCGCGGAGCCCAGGTCGTGGACGGCTTGCGCGAGGACGTGGTTGTCGCTGGTGCTCATGCGTGCGGCCTCCTCTGTCGGCCGGGTGTCCGTGGGCTCAGACCTCCGTCGACTACCCGCACCCGGCCGCGCACACACCGCGACCAGTCAGGCCGCGACCGGTCAGGCCGTGGCCACCCTCGGCGCGACCTCGGTGCCCAGCAGCTCGATGCCGCGCAGCAGGTCGGCGTGCGCCAGCCGCGGGTTGGTCATCTGCAGCGAGATCCGCTGCACCCCACCCAGCTGCTCGGAGACCCGGACCAGCTTGTCGGCCACCGTGTCGGGATCGCCCATGAAGAAGGCGCCGTTCGGGCCGCTGGTGGCGTCGAACTGGGCGCGGGTCGGCGGGGCGAAGCCGCGCTCGCGGGAGACCGAGGTGAACATCTGGTGCCAGCCGGGGTAGATGGTGTCCGCGGCCGCCTGGGTGCTCTCGGCAACGTACCCGAACACGTGCAGCCCCACCTGCAGGGTCTCGGGGGCGTGCCCGGCCTGGGCGCCGGCCCGCCGGTAGAGGTCGACCAGCGGCGCGAACTGACGGGGTTCCCCGCCGATGATCGCCACCATCAGCGGCAACCCCAGCAGCCCGGCCCGGACGAAGGACTCCGGCGTCCCGCCGACGCCGACCCAGATGGGCAGCGGGTCCTGCAGCGGGCGGGGGTAGACGCCCTGCCCGGTGAGCGCGGGGCGGTGCCGGCCGGACCAGGTGACGTGCTCGGAGTCGCGGATCCGCAGCAGCAGGTCCAGCTTCTCCTCGAACAGCTCGTCGTAGTCGGCCAGGCTGAGCCCGAACAGCGGGAACGCTTCGGTGAACGACCCGCGCCCGACCACCAGGTCGATCCGCCCCTTGGCGATCAGGTCGAGCGTGGCGAACTGCTGGAACACCCGCACCGGGTCGGCGGCGCTGAGCACGGCGACCGCGCTGCCCAGCCGGATCCGCGAGGTGCGGGCCGCGGCCGCGGCGAGGATGACCGGGGGCGCGGAGTCGTAGTACTCGGCCCGGTGGTGCTCACCGATGCCGAAGGAGTACAGCCCCACCTGGTCGGCGAGGGCGATCTCCTCCAGCAGGTGCTCCATCCGCTCCTCGGGGCCGATGAGGCGCTCGGTCGAGGGGTCGGTGACGGCCGAGACGAAGCTGTCGACGCCGAGGTGCACGGGTCCTCCAGGTGGGTGGGGCAGCGGACCGGACCGATCAGGTTCAACGTTCAACCACAGTGAACCAGACCGCACGTTCCGCGGCCGGGCGTCAGCCTCCCGGACACTCCCCCTCGGCCGCCACCACCTCCTCGCCCGCGCCCCGGAGGACGCCACCGGGCCGGAGGTCCCCGGTCACCTCGATGTACCAGTGGCGCAGCCGCTCCGGGTCGGTGATCGCGCGCCACACGTCGGTGACCGCGCGTCGTACCGGCACCGCAGGACGACGGCGACCCCCGCGCTCCCGCGGTGCAGCACCGCGCGCTGGACGCCGACGAACTCCTCGACCAGGTCCCGCACCATGACTCCCCGGTGTCGGCCGCGACGGTGTCGAAGGGGGTGCACGTCGCTCGACCGGTTCCCGGGCGGCCGGCCCGGGGCTGCGGGACACTGGGGCGTGACCGACACGGCGGAACTGACCGCGGCCCGCAACTGGGCCGGCAACTACACCTACCGCGCCACCCGCCTGCACCGCCCGTCGAGCGTCGAAGAGGTGCAGGAGATCCTGGCCGCCGCACCCCGGGTGCGGGTGCTGGGCTCGCGGCACTCCTTCACCGACGTCGCCGACTCCGCCGAGCTGCTCTCCCTGGAGGCGGTGACCGGCACCGCCGTCGTCTCGCCCGACCGGCGCACGATCACCGTCGACGGCGGCGTCCGCTACGGCCAGCTGACCGAGGTGCTGCGCGAGCAGGGCCTGGCGCTGCACAACCTGGCCTCGCTCCCCCACATCTCGGTGGCCGGCGCGGTGGCCACCGCCACGCACGGGTCGGGCGTCGCCAACCGCAACCTCGCCGCGGCGGTGGCCGGGCTGGAGCTGGTCACCTCCACCGGCGAGGTGGTGCAGGCAGCGCGGGGTGACGCCGACTTCGCCGGCATGGTCGTCGGCCTCGGCGCGCTGGGCGCGGTCACCCGCGTCACGCTCGACGTCGAGCCCGCCTTCGAGGTGCGGCAGCGGGTGTTCGAGGGGCTGCCCTGGACGACCCTGGCCGAGCGGTTCGACGAGGTGATGTCGGCCGGGTACAGCGTCAGCCTCTTCACCCTCTTCGGCGACGCGGTGGACATGGCCTGGGTGAAGTCCCGCACCGACGCCGGCGAGGGCCCCGCGGGCGAGCTGTTCGGTGCAGTGGAGGCCGACGGGGAGCGGCACCCGATCCCCGGACTGCCGTCCGGCCCGGCGACCCTGCAGCAGGGGGTGCCCGGGCCGTGGTCGGACCGGCTGCCGCACTTCCGGATGGGCTTCACCCCGAGCAACGGCGACGAGATCCAGTCCGAGTACCTGGTGCCGCACCGGCACGCGGTGGCGGCGATCGACGCGGTGCGCTCGCTCGGCGACCGGATCCGCCCGCTGCTGCAGACCTGCGAGATCCGCACCATCGCCGCCGACGACCTCTGGATGAGCACCGCCCACGACGAGCCCAGCGTCGGCCTCCACTTCACGTGGCTGCCCCACCAGGCCGCCGTCGAGGAGCTGCTGGTGCACCTGGAAGCGGCCTTGGAGCCGTTCGGCCCCCGACCGCACTGGGGCAAGCTCTTCCTCGCCGACGCCGCGACGATCGCCGCCCGCTATCCGCGGCACGGCGACTTCGTGTCGCTCGTCGAGCGGCTGGACCCCCGCGGCGCCTTCCGCAACGACTGGTTCGAGCGGTACGTCGCCGGCTGAGCCGGCCGGGAGCAGGTCGCGCGGAGCGGCTCAGGCGCCGGTGCCCAGGTCGGCCGGGTCGGCGTTGGCGCCGCAGACGACGACGCCGACCCGCTCCCCCGCCGCCGGCACGTAGGCACCGGCGAGCAGCGCCGCCAGCGCGGTGGCACCGCCGGGCTCGGCGGCGACGTGCAGGTCCTGCCAGAGCAGGTGCCGGGCGGCCCGGACGGCGTCGGGGTCGACCAGCACCGACTGCACCCCGGTGGCCAGCGCGGTGCTGAACCCGTGCCCGCCGATCCGCCGGGCGCCCAGGGAGTCCGCGGCCAGCCCGGAGACCTCGACGTCGACCGGGCGCCCGGCGGCCAGCGCGGCCGACATGGTCGGGGTCCCGCGCGTCTCGACCGACAGGACCCGGACCGACCCGGCGTAGTACGCCGCGATGCCGCCGATCAGCCCACCGCCGCCGGTCGCCACCAGCACGGTGTCCAGGTCGGGTGCCTGCCCGGCCAGCTCCCTGGCGACGGTGCCCTGCCCGGCGACGACGTCCCGGTCGTCGTAGGCGTGCACGTACAGCGCGCCCGGTGCCGACGCCCGGGCGCTGCTCGCCGCGGCCGCCTCGGCGTAGGAGGAGCCGGCGAGCACCGCGGTCGCGCCACGCTGCCGGATGCCGGCGATCTTCACCGGCGGTGCGGTCTCGGGCACGTAGACCTCGGCCGGGACGCCGAGCTCGCGAGCGGCGTGCGCGACCGCCAGGCCGTGGTTGCCACCCGACGCGGTCACCACCAGCTCCGGCAGCTCGGGAACGGCCAGGAGCCGGTGGAACGCGCCGCGGGCCTTGAACGACCCGGTGTGCTGCAGCTGCTCCAGCTTGAGCACCACCGGCAGCCGGCGGCCGGCCAGCGGCACCTCCCAGACGATGGTCGGGGTGCGCCGGACCCACCCGCCGAGCCGGACGCCGGCCGCCTCGACCTCCGCCCGGGTGACCGGTGCGGGCAGGGTGATCTCCTCGGCTGTCACGCCGACGAGGCTAGATCCGTGTCCCCGGCCCTCGCGGGGACCGGGGACACGGACGGCTCAGTTCCCGCTGGCGAACGCCGAGTCGAAGGCGGCGGCGGGCGGGTCGAAGGCGAGCCGGCGGACGAACGCCAGCGCCTCCGGCGCCCCGACCAGCCGGTCCATCCCGGCGTCCTCCCACTCCACCGAGATCGGCCCGGCGTAGCCGATGGTGTTCAGCATCCGGAAGCAGGCCTCCCACGGGACGTCGCCGTGGCCGGTGGAGACGAAATCCCAGCCGCGCCGCGGATCGGCCCACGGCAGGTGCGAGCCCATCCGGCCGTTGCGCCCGTTGCCGACCTGCTTCTTCGCGTCCTTGCAGTCGACGTGGTAGATGCGGTCCTTGAAGTCCCAGAGGAAGCCGACCGGGTCGAGGTCCTGCCAGACGAAGTGGCTGGGGTCCCAGTTCAGGCCGAACGCCTCCCGGTGGCCGATCGCCTCCAGCGTGCGCACCGTCGTCCAGTAGTCGTAGGCGATCTCCGAGGGGTGGACCTCGTGGGCGAACCGCACCCCGACCTCGTCGAAGACGTCCAGGACCGGGTTCCAGCGGGCGGCGAAGTCGGCGTAGCCGTCCTCGATCATCGACTCGGGCACCGGCGGGAACATCGCCACCGTCTTCCAGATCTTCGACCCGGTGAACCCGACGACGACGTCGACGCCCAGCGCCCGGGCCGCCCGGGCGGTCGCCTTCATCTCCTCCGCTGCCCGCTGCCGCACCCCTTCCGGGTCGCCGTCGCCCCAGACCCGCGGGTGGACCATGCCGCGGTGCCGCTCGTCGATCGGGTCGTCGCAGACCGCCTGGCCGTTGAGGTGGTTGGAGATGGCGAAGACCCGCAGGCCGTGGCGCTCCAGCAGGTCCAGCCGGTTCCGCACGTAGGAGTCGTCCTCGGCGGCCCGGACGACGTCGAGGTGGTCGCCCCAGCAGGCGATCTCCAGGCCGTCGTACCCCCACCCGGACGCGAGGCGGCACACCTCCTCGAACGGCAGGTCGGCCCACTGGCCGGTGAACAGGGTGACGGGACGGGGCATCAGTTCTCTCCCTGAGCGTGCTCGGTGGGGATCTCGGTCCAGGTGGAGCGGTCGGCGGCGCTGCGGGCCACGGCGTCGAGCACCCGCTGGACCTGCAGTCCGTCGGCGAACGACGGGGTGGGCTGCTCGCCGGCGGCCAGTGCGGTGACGAGGTCGACGACCTGGTGGGTGAAGCCGTGCTCGTAGCCCAGCCCGTGCCCGGCCGGCCACCAGGCGCCCACGTAGGGGTGCTCGGGCTCGGTGACCACGATCCGGCGGAAGCCCGCGGTCGCCGCCGGGTCGGCACCGTCGAAGAAGTGCAGGACGTTCATGTCCTCGAAGTCGAAGGCCAGGCTGCCGGCCGAGCCGTTGACCTCGATCCGGATGGCGTTCTTGCGGCCCAGCGCGAAGCGGGTGGCCTCGAACGTGGCCAGCGCACCCCCGGCGAACCGGCCGAGGAACACCGCGGCGTCGTCCACGGTGACCTCGCCCGTGCCCTCTCCCCCGACCCCGCCCAGCTTCCCGCTGCTGGCCGGCAGCGGGCGCTTTTTGACGAACGTCTCCAGCACGGCGCTGACGCCGGTGAGCCGCTCGCCGGTGATGAACTGGGTGAGGTCGACGATGTGCGCGCCGATGTCGCCCAGCGCGCCGGAGCCGGCCTTCTCCTTCTGCAGCCGCCAGGACATCGGGGCGGCCGGGTCGGCGATCCAGTCCTGCAGGTACTGGGCGCGCACGTGCCGGATCTCCCCCAGCCGGCCGTCGGCGACCAGCCTGCGGGCGAAGGCGATCGCGGGCACCCGGCGGTAGGTGAACCCGACCATCGCGCGGACGCCGGAGGCGGCGGCCCGCTCGGCCGCGGCGGCCATCGCCTCCGCCTCGGCCACCGTGTTGGCCAGCGGCTTCTCGCACAGCACGTGCTTGCCGGCCGCCAGCGCGGCGATCGCCATCTCGGCGTGGGTGTCGCCGGGGGTGCAGATGTCCACCAGGTCGACGTCGTCGCGCTCGAGCAGTCGGTGCCAGTCGGTCTCGGTGCCCGCCCAGCCCAGCCGGTCGGCGGCGGCGGCCAGGGCGACGGGGTCGCGGCCGGCGAGCACGGTGAGCTCCGGGGTGAGCGGCAGGTCGAAGAAGCGGGGCGCGGTGCGCCACGCGTGGGAGTGGGCGGCGCCCATGAAGGCGTAGCCGATGAGGCCGACGCGCAGCGCCGGACGGGCAGCAGAGGTCATGCGGGGCTCCAGGGAGAGGACCGGGGCGCCGGCGAGCAGGTCACCGGCGCCCCGGGGCGATCAGGACTCGAACGCGGTGTCGAGGTACTCCTCCACGTTGTCCGCGGTGACGACCGGGGCGTTGAGCACGATCTGCCGCGGCACCTCGTGCGAGACCAGGTCGGACAGGCTCTTGTCCTGGGCGATCAGCCGAGCCAGTGAGATGCCGTCGGCCGCCTGGGTCGCCGGGTAGATGACGGTCGCCTCCAGCACCGAGTCGCCGGACTGGATCTCCCGCATCGCGTTGGCCGAGCCGGCGCCACCGACCATGAAGAACTCGTCCCGGCCGGCGTTGTTGATCGCGGCCAGCACGCCGACGCCCTGGTCGTCGTCGTGGTTCCAGAGGGCATCGATCTGCGGCGCGGCCTGCAGCAGGTTCGCCGCCGCCTCCTCCCCGGTCTCGACGGTGAACTCCGCGGCCACCCGGTTGTCGACGTCCAGGCCGCAGTCGGCCAGCGCGTCGGCGAAGCCCTGGCTGCGCTCCTGGGTCAGCGGCAGCGAGTCGATGCCGGCGATCTCGGCCACGACGGCGTCGGGCTGGTCGCCCAGCCGGGAGCAGATGTAGGTGCCGGCGGAGACGCCCATGCCGTAGTTGTCGCCCAGCACGGTGGCCCGGGCGGCGAAGGGGCTGTCGAACTCGCGGTCGACGTTGATCACCGGGATGCCGGCCTCCATCGCCCGCAGGGCGACCGGCGTCAGCGCGGCACCGTCGAAGGGCAGCAGCACGATGGCGTCGACGTCGTCGTTGATGAAGGTCTCCACCTGGCTGATCTGGGTGCTCACGTCGTTGGTGCCCTCGGCGACGACCAGCTCGACGTCGGAGTACCCGTCCGCCTCGGCGCGGGCGGCCTCGGTGATGCCGGCCATCCAGCCGTGGTCGGCGGCGGGGGCGGAGAAGCCGATGGTCACCGTCTCCCCGGCCTCGTCGTTGGCGCTGGCCGCGTTGTTGCCGCCGCTGCCGGAGGAGGACTCCTCCGGGGTGTTGCTGGTGCAGCCGGCCACCAGCACGCCGGCGCCGACGAGGCCGACGGTGGTGGTCATCAGGCGCCGGAACGGGCGCTGCCGCGTTGCAGACATCGTTCTCTCCTTCGGTGGGGCCGGTTGGTTGTCGTGCCGGGTACGGGACCCGGCCGGGCGTCCGGCCGGGGTGGTGCTGGTCGGCGCCATGCCGTGGATCAGGTCAGGCGCGGACCAGGTCAGGGGGTGCGGCCGGCGCCCGGGCGCTCCCCGGCGGGGCCCCCGGCGGTGGCCGAGCCGCCGGGCACGGCGCCGGCCGGGCTGCCGGTGGCGGCGCCGCCGGGTGGGGTCATCGACCGGGGTGCGCGCATCCGGAACGAGCCGGTGGCCAGCCGCTGCTGCAGGAGCACGGCGACCACGATGATCACGCCGCGGGCCACCGCCTGGGCGGAGCTGGACAGGTTGTTCAGCGTGAAGACGTTGCCCAGCGTGGTGAAGATCAGCACGCCCAGCACGGTGCCGACGATGGTGCCGCGCCCGCCGACCAGCAGCGTGCCACCGATGACGACGGCGGCGATCGCGTCCAGCTCGTAGAGCGTGCCGTGGGTGGAACTGCCGGTCGTCGTCCGGGCCATCAGCATCACCGCGGCGATGCCGCAGCAGAACCCGGAGAGCACGTACAGCTTGACGGTGTGCCGCTGCACGCGGATGCCGGCCAGCCGGGCGGCCTCCGCGTTGCCGCCGACGGCGAAGGTGCGCCGCCCGAACGTGGTCCGGTTCAGCAGCACCCAGCCGGCGACGGCGACCAGCGCGAAGATGACCACCAGGGTGGGGATGCCGAGGACGTCGCCGGAGAAGAAGGCGATGAAGTCCCGGTCCTGCACGATCTGGGTGCGCCGGTTGGCGATGATCTCGGCCAGACCGCGGGCGGCGGCCAGCATCGCCAGCGTCGCGATGAAGGCGACCAGCTTGCCGTAGGCGATCACCACCCCGTTGACCAGGCCCGCCACCGACCCCACCACCAGCGCGGTGAACACCATGACGATCCAGTGGAGGTCCTCGGCCATCTGCTGGGTGGCCAGGGTGGTCGCCCAGATCGAGGAGAGCGCGACCAGCGCGCCCACCGACAGGTCGATGCCGCCGCCGATGATCACGAAGGTCATGCCCACGCTGACCACGCCGATCACCGCGGCCAGCCGCAGGATGGTCAGCACGTTGTCCACGTCGGCGAACCGGTCGCCGGCGGTGGCCACCCCGCTCGCGCAGAGCAGCACCAGGGCCACCACCAGGCCGAGGTTGCGCCCCAGCGGGCCGGCCAGCAGCCCGCCTCCCCCGCCCCGGGCCTGCCGTCCGCCGTCCGTGCTCGCGGAGGCGCCGGTCACCGGCGTCGTCGTCGTGCCGCTCATGCCACAGCTCCCTGTCCGGCGGCGCCTGCCGCTCCGTGCATGACGAGGTCGAGCACCCGGTGCTCGTCCAGTTCCTCCGCGGGCCCGCTGGAGACGACCGCGCCGTCGGCGACGACGAGCACGCGGTCGGCCAGGCCGAGCACCTCCGGGATCTCGCTGGAGACCACGACCACGGCCACCCCGTGGTCGGCCAGGTCGCGGACCAGCGCGTAGATCTCCGACCGGGCGCCGACATCGACCCCGCGGGTGGGCTCGTCCAGCAGCAGGACCCGGCAGTCGCGCAGCAGCCAGCGGGCCAGCACGACCTTCTGCTGGTTGCCGCCGGACAGCGTGCGGACCTCCCGGTCGACGTCGACCGGCCGCAGGTCCAGCGCCTCGGCCTGGTCCCGGGCGGCCTGCTTCTCCGCGCCGCCGGACAGGAACCCGCCGCGGGCGTAGCGGGCCAGGCTGGACAGCGTGATGTTGCGGTAGATCGGCTCGCCCAGCAGCAGGCCCTGGCTCTTGCGCTCCTCGGGGGCGAGGCCGACGCCCGCGCCGACCGCGGCGGCCACGTCGCCCGGGCGCAGCCGCTGCCCGCCCACGCGCACCGTGCCGGTGGTGGCGCGGCGGGCGCCGTAGACCGTCTCCAGGATCTCCGACCGGCCGGAGCCGACCAGCCCGGCGAGACCGAGCACCTCACCGGGGCGGACGGCGAAGGAGACGCGCTCGAAGCTGCCGGCCAGGGACAGGTCCTCGACGGCCAGCAGCGGCTCGGCGCCGGGATCGACCGGCTCGCGACGCGGCGGGAAGACGTACTCGATCGTCCGGCCGGTCATCAAGGTGATGACCTCCCGGGTCGGGGTGTCCTGCACCGGCAGCCCGGTGGCCACGGTGCGGCCGTCCTTGAGCACGGTGATCCGGTCGCCGACCTCACGGATCTCCTCCAGCCGGTGGGAGATGTAGACGACGGCGACCCCGTCGGCGGTGAGGTCGCGGATGACCTGGAACAGGTGCTCGACCTCCTCGCCGTCCAGCACCGCGGAGGGCTCGTCCATGACGATCAGCCGGGCGTCCTGGGACAGCGCGCGGGCCATGCTGACCATCTGCTGCGCCGCCGCCGGCAGGGAACCGACCTCGGCGGTCGGGCGGATCTCCGGGTGCCCGAGCCGGGCGAGGAGCTCCCCCGCCGCACGGTTGGCCGCCGCCGGCCGGGTCAGCCCGAAGCGGGCGGTCTCCCGGCCGAGGAACACGTTGTCGGCGACGGTCAGGCCGGCGACCAGGTCCAGCTCCTGGTAGATCGTCGCGATCCCCCGGCGCATCGCCGCCTGCGGGTCGCCGAGCGTGACCGGCTCCCCCGCCCACCGGATCTCGCCCTCGTCGGGCTGGTGGGCACCGGCGAGCACCTTGATCAAGGTCGACTTGCCGGCGCCGTTCTGGCCGAGCAGGCAGTGCACCTCACCGGCGCGGACGTCGAGGTCGACGCCGTCCAGCGCCCGCACGCCGGGGAACTGCTTGACGATGCCGCGCATCTCCAGCAGCGGTTCCTCGCGGAGCGGCGTCCGCGGTGGTGCGGCGGGCGCGTTCACGCGGGCGTCCCCGGAACGGGGAACCGGACGACGGCCATCGGGGGTCTCCTGACTTTTGCTCAACGGTGAACAGAAGTACGCGCAACAGGAGACTATGGTCGGGGTCACACGGGGGTCAAGGCCGCGGTCGCGCGTTACCGAACCGCAACCACTCAGCGGTGGGCCGGCGCCCGCGAGGCGCAGCACCGGGCGCCCGGCGCCCTTCCTGGCGGGAAGCGGGCACGCGGCGCACAGCGCCCGACTGCTCGCCCGCAGCGGGTGGCGCGCGGGCGGGCGTCAGGGGCGGCTCAGGGGGCGGGGCTCAACCGGCGGTCGGGGTGCCGGCTGCCGGCACCGGGGCGACCGGGAGGCCGGCCACCGGGATGTCGCTGCGGGCCGACTCGTAGACGGACTCCTCGTCCAGGAAGCCCTCGATCGCCATCAGCGCGGCACCCAGCCGGCCGGAGAGGTCCGGCGCGTCGCTCACGGTGATCTCGAGCGTGCGGGCGGCCAGCGGCAGCGACCGGCCGTAGACCGCCTCCCGGATCCCGGCCAGCAGCGGCGGCCCGGCCTGGGCCACCCCACCGGTCATCACGATCCGGTGCGGGTTGAAGAAGTTGACCAGGCTGGCCAGCACGGTGCCGATCGTCCGCCCCGCGTTGCGCACCAGTTCCAGCGCGGGCCCGTCGCCGTGGGCCGCCAGCTGCACCAGCTCCCGGGTCGTGGTGGCCGGCAGGCCGGCCGCGATCGCGTCGCGCAGCAGCGCCCCGCCGCCGGCGATCGCCTCCAGGCAGTTCTCGTTGCCACAGCGGCAGACCACCGGGCGCCCGCCGGGTGGGGGCACCGAGATGTGCCCGATGTCCCCGGCGCTGCCCTGCGCCCCGCGGTAGACCTGGCCGTCGACGACGATGCCGCAGCCGATGCCGGTGCCGACCTTGACGACCAGCACGTCCTCGTCGGACCCGGCGATGCCCATCTCGCCCAGCGCCATGACGTTGACGTCGTTGTCGGCGAAGACCGGGCAGTCGTAGCGGGCGAAGGCACCGGGGATGGAGAAGTCGTGCCAGCCGGGCATGATCGGCGGGTGCACCGGCCGGCCGGTGGAGAACTCGACCGGGCCGGGCACCCCGATGCCGATCGCGCAGACGTCCTCGGCCGACAGCCCGGCCTCGGCGAGCACCTGCTGCGCCAGCCGGTCGACCTCGGCCAGCACCGGGCCGGGCCCCTCACCGATGTCGATCGGGTGCCCGACGGTGGCCAGGATCTGCGCGGACAGGTCGGTGACCGCGACGTCGACGCTGGTGACCCCGAGGTCGACGGCGAGCACGCAGCCCGCGCGGCTGTTGAAGCGCAGCAGGGTGGGCGGCCGGCCGCCGGTGGACCAGCCGCGGCCGCCCTCCTCCAGCAGGTTGGCGGCGATCAGCTGGTCGACGCGCGCGCTCACCGTGTTGCGGGCCGCCCCGGTGAGCGCGACCAGCTCAGCCCGGCTCCGCGCCCGGCCGGCGCGCACGTGCCGCAGCAGTGCGCCGGCCGAGGCAGAGGGGTGCGCCACGGCCGCCATGGTCGCACGCTGGAGCCGCGTCCGACGCCTTCGAGCGACCGGTTCGGCACACCCGCTCCCGGCCACGGGAGCCGGTGGGCGAAGATCACCGGGACACCGACGTCGTCTCCAGGAGGGCAGCCGTGACCGCGACCGCGCCGGGCGCCCGGTTCGACGACCTGGTCGCCGGCACCGCGCTGCGCTGCCCGGCCCCGGACCGGGTGCTGGTCGCCGAGCGCACCGACCAGGTGCCCGGCGTGCTGGCCGAGGTGGAGCGCGCCACGGCGGCCGGGAGGTGGGCGTTCGGCTACCTGGCCTACGAGGCGGCCGCCGGGCTGGACCCCGCGCTGCCCGTGGCCCCGCCCACCGGCGGCGGCCTGCCGCTGGCCTGGTTCGGCCTCTGCGGCGCACCCGAGGAGGTGCCGCCGGTCGCACCGTCGCCCGGGGAGCGGCCGCCCGTGCACTGGGCGCCGGACTGGACCGACGACGAGCACGCCGCCGCGGTGGCCGCCGTCCGCGAGCACATCGCCGCCGGCGAGACCTACCAGTGCAACCTCACCGACCGGCTCCGCGCCCGCGACGTCGGCGACCCCGAGCGCCTCTACGCCGACCTGGCACTGGCCCAGCGGGGCGCCTACAACGGCTACCTGGACACCGGCCGGTTCGTGGTCGCCAGCGCCAGCCCGGAGCTGTTCCTCGAGTGGGACGGGGAGCGGCTGCGCACCCGGCCGATGAAGGGCACCGCCGCGCGCGGCCGGAACACCGCCGAGGACGCCGGCCGGGCCGCCGCGCTGCGGGCCAGCGCCAAGGAGCAGGCGGAGAACCTGATGATCGTCGACCTGCTGCGCAACGACGTCGCCCAGGTCGCCGAGGTGGGCAGCGTCGCGGTGCCGGAGCTCTTCGCCCTGGAGCGCTACCCCACGGTCTGGCAGCTGACCTCGGAGGTCACCGGGCGCACCCGGGCCGACGTCGGGCTGGTCGACGTGCTGCGGGCGCTGTTCCCCTGCGGCTCGATCACCGGCGCGCCCAAGCGGCGCACCATGCAGCTGATCGCCGAGCTGGAACCGGGCCCGCGCGGGGTCTACTGCGGCGCGGTCGGCCTGGTGGCTCCGCCCGGCGCCCCGTTCCGGGCCCGGTTCAACGTGGCGATCCGCACGGTGGTGGTCGACCGGAGCACCGGCGCGGCCGTCTACGGCGTGGGCGGCGGGATCACCTGGGGCTCGGACCCGGCCGCCGAGCGCGCCGAGGTGCGGGCCAAGGCCGCGGTGCTGACCGAGCCGGTCAGCGAGCACCACCTCATCGAGACGATGGCCTTCGACGGGAACACCGTGCGGAACCTGCCCCGTCACCTGGCCCGGCTGACCGACTCGGCCGCCTTCCTCGGGTTCGCCGGCGACCCGGACCGGGTGCGCGCCGCGGTGGCCGACGCCGTGGCCGGCCGGACCGCGGACGCCCGGGTCCGGCTGCTGCTGGACCGGGCCGGCGCGGTCACCGTGGAGCTCGCCGACCTGCCGCCGGCGCCGTCCGGACCGGTGCGGCTGGTGGTCGACCCCGAGCCGGTCGACTCCGGCAGCCGCTGGCTGCAGCACAAGACCACCCGGCGGGAGGTGTACACCGCGCGGGCAGCGCGGCACCCGGAGGCCGACGACGTCGTGCTGGTCAACGAGCGCGGCGAGGTCACCGAGACGACGGTCGCGTCGCTGGCCGCGCGGATCGGGGGTACCTGGTGGACCCCACCGGTCGACGTCGGCTGCCTGCCCGGCGTGGAGCGCGGCCGGCTGCTGGACGCCGGCGTGCTGCGCGAGCGGGTGCTGCGGATCGCCGACCTGGCCGGCGCCGAGGAGCTGGCGCTGGTCAGCTCGCTGCGCGGCTGGCGTCCCGCGGTGCTGGTGGACGCTGCGCCCCGCGGCTGACCAGTGACCCACGGGTCCGGGACGTTCGGCTCTCCGGGGCCGCCCGCCGCTGAGCAGGCTGGGCGCCGACGAGGTGGTCAACGCCGCCACCACCGACCCGGTCGAGGCCATCCAGGCGATGGGCGGCGCCGACGTCGCCATCGCCCTCGCCGCCTCCCCGCGGTCGTTCGACCAGGCCCACCGGTCCCTGCGCCGGGGCGGCCGGCTGGTCTGCGTGGCGCTCCCCGCCGACGGCACGATGCAGCTGCCGATCTTCGACACCGTGCTGTCCGGCAAGTCGGTGATCGGCTCGATCGTCGGCACCCGGAACGACCTGGCCGACGTCTTCGCCCTCCACGCAGCCGGCCGCACCGAGGTCGTCTCCGTCGACCGCAAGCTGGACGACGTCAACGAGGCGATGGCCGACGTCCTCTCGGGTGCCATCCCCGCCCAGGTGGTCTTCCAGTTCTGACCGCCCGGGTCGAGACCGGGCCGAGCGGGGTCATCCGGGCCGGGATGACCCCGCTCGAGCCGGGGTGATCATGCCGACGGGCGGCGGGAGGAGCCGCAGGTCCGAGAGTCGGTCGCACACCGCCTTGTCGAGAACCGCCGAACTTCCCGGCCGATCTTCGTGACCCGCGCCACAGAGGACGCGGCGAGGAGCTGCCGATGATCGGGGCATGGCAGCTCGGCTCGCAACGGCGCGGACCTCCACGCAGCAGACGATCACCCCGGAGCTCACCGCCGACACGTGGTGGCGCTCGGCCGTGGTCTACCAGGTCTACCTGCGCTCCTTCGCCGACAGCAACGGCGACGGCATCGGCGACCTGGCCGGCCTGCGGTCCCGGCTGCCCTACCTGTCCTGGCTGGGCGTCGACGCGCTGTGGATCAACCCGCACTACCCCTCCGGCGGCGCCGACGGCGGCTACGACATCAGCGACTACCGCGCGGTCGACCCGGACTACGGCGACATCGGCGACCTGGAGGCCCTCGTCGCCGACGCCCGGCAGCTGGGCCTGCGGGTGGTGCTCGACGTCGTCCCGAACCACACCTCCGACCAGCACCCGTGGTTCCAGACCGCGCTGGCCGACCCCGACTCCCCCGAGGCCTCCCGGTACCACTTCGCGCCCCCGTCGGAGCTGCCGCCGAACAACTGGCGCTCGCTCTTCGGCGGGCCGGCCTGGTCGCGCACCCCGGACGGCCGCTGGTACCTGCACCTGTTCGCCCCCGAGCAGCCCGACCTCAACTGGCGCGACCCGGCGGTGGCCGCGGACTTCGAGCAGACGCTGCGTTTCTGGCTGGACCGCGGGGTCAGCGGCTTCCGCGTCGACGTCGCCTACGGCCTGTTCAAGGACGCCGGGCTGCGCGACAACCCCGGCGTCTACTCCCCCACCCTCTTCGGGCACGGGCCGGAGCAGGCGATGACCTGGAACCAGCCCGAGGTGCACGACGTCTGGCGGCGCTGGCGGTCGATCTGCGACGAGTACCCCGACACGATGCTGGTCGGCGAGGTGTGCCTGGCCGACCCGGCCCAGGTGGCGCTGTACTCCCGCCCCGACGAGATGCACCAGTCGTTCTGCTTCCGGCTGCTCAAGTCCGGCTGGGACGTGGCCGCCTTCGCGGACGGCGTGCGGTCGGCGCTGGACGCCTTCGGCACCGTCGGCGCCCCGGTCTCCTGGGTGCTGGGCAACCACGACAAGGACCGGCAGGTCACCCGCTTCGGCGGCGGCGACGTCGGCACCGCGCGGGCCCGGGCGGCGGCGCTGCTCATGCTCGCGCTGCCGGGCTCGGCCTACGTCTACGCCGGGGACGAGCTGGCGCTGCCGCAGGCCGTCGTCCCGGACGAGGCCAAGCAGGACCCGATCTTCCACCGCAGCGGCGGCGCCCGGGCCGGCCGCGACGGCTGCCGGGTGCCGATGCCGTGGAACGACGCCACCGGGGTCGGCTTCTCGACCGACGACGCCGTCCAGCCGTGGCTGCCCGTCCCGGAGGACTGGGGGCGGTGGGCGGTGTCCCGGCAGGCCCGCGACGGCGGCTCGATGCTCACCCTCTACCGGCGGGCGCTCGCGCTGCGCGCGGCCCACCCGGCGCTGGGGTCGGGCGAGGCGACGGTGAGCACCCGCGGCGACGTGCTGACCGTGCGCTGCACCGCGGCCGACGGATCGGTGGTGCGGTGCGTGGTCAACATGGGCGGGGGCACCACCCTGGTGCGCACGGCGGGGACGGTGCTGCTCGCCTCGACCACCCGCGTCCGCCGCTCGGCCGGCCGGGTCGCGCTGCCCGCCGACAGCGCCGTCTGGCTCGCCGAGGACTGACGCCCGCTCCACCTCACCCTGCGCGCCCGGCCACCGTGGGTGAGGCTGGCCGACGGCAGTCGCAACTGTGGAGGGAAGCGCATGGCGCGGGTCGCGGTCACGGGCAGCAGCGGGAAGCTCGGCAGGGTGGTGGTCGACCACCTGGTCGAGCACGGGTGGGACGTGCTGGCGCTGGACCGGGTGCCGGGCCCGCGGGCCGACGTCGAGTCCGCGGTGGTCGACCTGACCGACGCCGGCCAGGCCGTCGAGGCGCTCGGCGGGTTCGACGAGCACGGTCCGGTCGACGCCCTGGTGCACCTGGCCGCCGTCCCGGCGCCGGGGCTGGTGCCGAACGCGGCCACCTTCGCCAACAACATGACCGCGTCGTACAACGTCTACACGGCGGCGCTGCGCGCGGGCGTGCGCAGCATCGTGTGGGCCTCCAGCGAGACGGTGCTCGGGCTGCCGTTCGACGAGGCGCCGCCGTACCTGCCGGTCGACGAGGAGTACCCGCCGCGGCCGACCACCACCTACTCCCTGGGGAAGGCCCTGGAGGAGGAGCTGGCCCGGCAGCTGTGCAGGTGGCACCCGGACCTGTCGATGACCGGCCTGCGGTTCAGCAACGTGATGTACCCCGAGGAGTACGCCGGTTTCCCGGCCTTCGACGCCGACCCGCAGCTGCGCCGGTGGAACCTGTGGGGCTACATCGACGCCCGCGACGGCGCCCAGGCGGTGCGCCGCGCCCTGGAGCAGCGGCTGCCCGGGCCGGAGGTGTTCATCGTCGCCAACGCCGACACGGTGATGTCCCGGCCGACGGCGGAGCTGGCCGCCGAGGTGTTCCCCGACGTCCCGGTGACCCGGGAGCTGGGCGAGCACGAGACCCTCCTGTCCATCGAGAAGGCCCGCCGGCTGCTCGGCTTCGAGCCCGAGCGCTCCTGGCGGAACTCGGGAGCCCGGTGATCACCCGGCTGCTGCTGGTCGGCGCCACCGGCGACCTCGCCGGCCGTTTCCTGCTGCCCGCGCTCGCCGAGCTGAGCGCGGCCGGGCGGCTGCCCGAGGACCTGCAGCTCGTGGGGGCGGCCGAGCAGGACTGGGACGACGCCCGGTTCGCCGAGCACGTCGCCGCGCGGCTGCACGAGCACGCCGGTGACGTGCCGCCCGCCGTCCGGCAGGGGCTGGCGACGGCCGCCCGCTACCGCCGGGTCGACCTCGGCGAGCCGGGCACCGTCGCGGCCGCGGTCGGCGCGTTCGCCGGTACCGGTCCGGTCGCCGCGTACCTGGCGCTGCCCCCGTCGCTGTTCCCCGCCGCCGTCCGGGCCCTGGGGGCGGCGGACCTGCCGCCGGGCAGCCGGATCGCGGTGGAGAAGCCGTTCGGCCGGGACCTGGCGGACGCCCGGTCGCTGAACGCGCTGCTGGCCGAGGCGACCGGCGGCGCCGAGCGGGCCGCCTTCCGGGTCGACCACTTCCTGGGCATGCCGGCGGTGGCCGGCCTGCCCGGGCTGCGCGCGCCGGGCAGTGCCCTGGCCGCGCGGTGGGACGCCGAGCACCTCGCCCGGGTGGACGTCGTCTGGGAGGAGACGCTGGACGTCGGGGGCCGCGCCGGGTTCTACGACCGCACCGGCGCGCTGCGTGACGTGCTGCAGAACCACCTGGTCCAGGTGCTCACGCTGCTGGCGATGGAGCTGCCGGCGACGCCGGCCGAGGACGACCTGCACCGGGTGCGGCTGGAGCTGCTCCGGTCGGTGCGGGTACCCGAGGTGGCGGCCACCCGCCGGGCGCGCTACACCGCCTCCCCCGCCGGGCCCGCCTACCTGGCCGCGGACGGCGTCGACCCGGCCCGGGGCACCGAGACCTTCGCCGAACTGGTCCTCGAGGTCGACACACCCCGCTGGGCCGGCACCCGCTTCGTGCTGCGCACCGGCAAGGCGATGGCGGCCGACCGCAAGCGCGTGGTGCTGCACCTCCGGACACCCGTGCCCCCCGAGTGCCCGGCGGGGGTCGAGCGGGTCGCCGACGACCGGCTGGAGATCGCCCTGGACGGCGCGCACCAGGCCACCCCCGGGTTCGCGGTGCACGCCCCGGGTGAGCGCACCGCCTACGGCACGGTGCTCGCCGACGTCCTCTCCGGCGGCACGCGCACCGCGGTCAGCGCCGCCGAGGCGGAGGAGGCCTGGCGCTTCGTCGACCCGGTGCGGCGTGCCTGGTCCGCCGGCGAGCCGGTGCTGCTGGAGTACCCCGCCGGCTCCGCCGGGCCCCGCGCCAACGGCTGACCCGCACGGCACCGGCGGGCTCCGGCGACCGGCGCGGCGCCGCGTGCGCGGCGACGACCCGGATGCCAGGATCCGGGTCGTCGCCGCTGCCGTCGTCGGGCCCTCTCGCCGTGGTGGCCGACGCCCGTCCGCCGACCCGGCCCGGCCCTGCGTGACCGGGCCCGCCGACCCACCCGAGAGCGAGGCCCGATGACCAGGACGCCAGGCACCCGGCCCGACGCCGGATCGAGCTCGCCAGGCCGGGCGGGCGGCCTCGCCTCGCTGATGCGGCCGGTGAACGCCGTCGTCGAGCGGTACATCCCCAGTGCGCTGGTCTTCGCCGTCGTGCTGACGTTCGTCGTGGCCGCGCTGGCGCTGCTCCTCACCGATGCCGGCCCGATCGAGGTCCTGGACGGCTGGGGCGACGGGCTGTCGGGGCTGCTGGCCTTCATGACCCAGATGGCGCTGATCCTGCTGCTCGGGCACACGCTGGCCAACACCGGGCCGGTGCGGCGGCTGCTGACCCGGCTGGCCGCCGTACCCCGGACGGCGCTGCAGGCCTACCTGTACGTCTTCGTGATCGCGGCGCTGGCCTCGCTGATCACCTGGGGGCTGGGCCTGGTCGTCGGTGCCCTGCTCGCCCGCGAGCTCGCCGTCCAGGGCCGGGAGCGAGGCCTGCGCCTGCACTTCCCGCTGCTGGTGGCCGCCGGCTACTCCGGCTACGTCATCTGGCACATGGGCTACTCCGGCTCCGGGCCGCTCACCGCCGCGACCGAGGACTCCTTCCTCGCCGAGACGCTGGGCGGGACCGTCCCGGTCAGCGAGACGATCTTCACCTGGTGGAACATCACCGCCGCCGTGGCCACCATCCTGGTCGTCGGCCTCGCGCTGGCCGCGGTCGCACCCCGTGGCGGTGATCGGGTGGTCGAGCTCCCGGCGAGCGTGCGCGACTCCGACGCCGTGCCGCTGGACGACGAGGTGGTCACCCCGGCCGACCGGGTCGACGGCAGCCGACTGCTGACCACCCTGGTCGGCCTGGCCCTGGCCGCCTACCTGGTGCACCACTACGCCGACGGCGGCACCGCCACCCTCGACATCGTCAACTGGACGTTCCTGGCGCTGATCTTCCTGCTGGTCCGCCACCCGTTCGAGCTCATCGCGCTGGTGAAGAACGCCGCCGCCAACGTCGGGGAGATCCTGCTCCAGTTCCCGCTGTACGCCGGGATCATGGGGATCATGTCGACGACCGGCCTGATCGCCGTGTTCTCCGACGCCGTCGTCGACATCGCCTCCCCGGCGACGTTCGGGCTGCTGGCCTTCCTCTCCGCCGGGGTGGTCAACTTCTTCGTCCCCTCGGGTGGCGGGCAGTTCGCCGTCCAGGGCCCGGTCATGCTCGACGCCGCCCAGAGCCTGGGGGTCGACCCAGCGGTCGCGATCATGGCGGTCGCCTACGGCGACCAGTGGACCAACATGATCCAGCCGTTCTGGGCCCTGCCGGTGCTGGCCATCGCCGGGCTCAAGATGCGCGACATCCTCGGCTACACGACGGTGACGCTGATCGCGTCAGGCCTGGTCTTCGGCACCGTGACGCTGCTGCTGGGGCTGCTGGCCTGACCGCCGGGGCGGGTCGCCGGCCCGTTCACCGACTCCTCACAGCGCGGTCACAGAGGCGCCGACCGCCGGCTGCCTCCCCGCGGCACGGTCGGCCGGCCAGCCTCACCGCCCGAGCCAGGGAGATGCCCCGTGCGCCGTCCGTCCCGCCGTGCCGCCTTGACCCTCACCGCCGCAGGTCTGCTCACCGCCGTCGCGGTCCCGGCCGTCGCCGGCACCGCCCCCACCGTGCCGCAGGGCAACGGAACCCAGCAGGCCCAGCTCGTCGGACGCTCCGTCCTGCCGTCGGCCACGTTCGGCGAGCAGGTCCCCTCCGGCGCCCTGGCCAGCCCGGCCAACGGCGTCACCCCGCCGTTCCCGGCCCAGCCGATCCAGGGCTTCTCCGGACTGCTGCGGGACGGCGACGACTGGCTGGTGCTCGAGGACAACGGGTACGGCACCAAGGCCAACAGCGGCGACTTCCTGCTGCGCGTGGTCAAGCTGCGGATCGACACCGCCACCCAGCGCACGACGGTGCTCGACGGTGGCTTCAGCCTGTCCGACCCCGACCGCAAGCTGCCGTTCCCGCTGACCCGCAGCGACCGTCGGCTCACCGGCGCCGACCTGGACCCCGAGTCGTTCCAGCGGATGCCCGACGGCACCTTCTGGATCGGCGAGGAGTTCGGCCCCAGCCTGGTGCACGTCGACGCGAAGGGCCGGGTGCTGTCCGCACCGGTCCAGCCCGAGGGCGTCCGCTCCCCCGAGGCCTGGAACCTGGACGGCGCCACCCCGACGCTCGCGTCGAGCAGGGGCTTCGAGGGGATGGCGCTGGGCGTCGACGGCCACACGCTCTACCCGATGCTGGAGGGCGCGGTCGCCGGTGACGACCCGGCCACCCGCCGCATCTACCGCTTCGACACCACCACCGGTCGCTACACCGGGCTCAAGGCGAAGGTGAAGTTCGAGGTCCCGGGCAACGCCCTGGGCGACATGGTGGCGCTGGACCAGAACCGCTTCCTCATCCTGGAGCGGGACGGCGGCCAGGGGCCGACCGCCCAGCTCAAGGCCGTCTACCTGGTCGACACCCGGGACATCGACCGGGACGGCTACGCCGACAAGCGGCTGATCGCCAACCTGATGGCCATCCCGGACCCGCAGGGCGTCGGCGGCACCGCGGGCGGCTACTTCACGTTCCCGTTCGTCACCATCGAGCAGATCGCCGTCCTGGACGACCACCGCATCGTCGTCGGCAACGACAACAACTACCCGGGCTCGGCCGGGCGCACCGCCGGCGTGCCCGACGACAACGAGTACGTGGTGATCCAGGTGGACGAGGACCTGCAGGTCGACCCGGCGCTGACCGCGATCAACGCCCGCGGCCGCCGCTGACCACCACCGGACGCCGCGGGGCCCGCCAGGTCGTCGACCTGGCGGGCCCCGTCGTGTGCGGTGACCGTGATCAGGCGGCCTGGCTGCCCTGGTTCCAGGCGGCGCCCTGGAGCTGCCGGCGGATCTTCGGGCCCCCGGTGGTCATCTTGTAGAGCTTGGCCACCTGGGCCGGGGCGTTCGCCGGGGTGGTCTCGGCCAGCCAACCGTTGGGCAGCGACAGCCGGAGCACCTTGTGCCAGGCCGACGCGACCTGACGCGGCAGCGACGCGGTGTGGTACCGCAGGCCGTAGCGGGCGAACAGATCGCGGATCTGCGGGGCGATCTCGGCGTACCGGTTGCTCGGCAGGTCGGGGAACAGGTGGTGCTCGACCTGGTGGGAGAGGTTGCCGGTCATGATGTGCATGGCCTTGCTGCCGGAGATGTTGGCCGAGCCGAGCATCTGGCGCAGGTACCACTCACCGCGGGTCTCCCCGTCGATGGACTTCTTCTCGAAGGTCTCCACGCCCTCCGGGAAGTGCCCGCACATGATCACCGAGTGCGACCACAGATTGCGCACCACGTTGGCGGTGAAGTTGGCCGCCAGGGTGGGCAGGAACGACGGCCCGGACAGCGCCGGGTGGACGACGTAGTCCTTGGTCATCTGCTTGCCGATCTTCTTCAGCACCTGCTTGCCGCGGGCGCGGAAGCCGGGGTCGGCCCGCCGCTCCTTGGTGGCCAGGTTCTTGCCCAGCTCCAGGTCGTAGGCGGCGATGCCGTACTCGAAGAAGCAGGCGTTGACGAAGTTCCACACCGGCTGGAGCAGGTACATCGGCACCCAGCGCTGGTCCTCGTCGACGCGCATGATGCCGTAGCCGAGGTCGTTGTCCTTGCCGATGACGTTCGTGTACGTGTGGTGCAACTCGTTGTGCGAGTGCTTCCACTGCTCGGCCGGGCTGGCCATGTCCCACTCCCACGTCGTGGAGTGGATCTTCGGGTCGCGCATCCAGTCCCACTGCCCGTGCAGGATGTTGTGCCCGATCTCCATGTTCTCCAGGATCTTGGCCACCGACAGGCCGACGGTGCCGAGCACCCAGGCCGGCGGGAACTTGGAGAACAGCAGCACCGCCCGGCTGCCCAGCTCGAGCTTGCGCTGGACGTCGATCACCCGGCGGATGTAGGCGGCGTCGGACTCGCCGCGGCTGTCCATCACGCCCTGACGAATGGCATCGAGCTCACGCCCGATCGCCTCGATGTCCTCGGGGGTCAGGTGGGCGACGGGGTTGTCGGGCTTCTTCTGCAGGACGGTCACGAGGTGGCTCCTCCGGAGTGCTCGGTCGGGTGGGTCAGTGGTCGATGTCGCAGGCGCCGGCGGCGGCGCTGATGCAGGTCTGGACGAGCACGCCGTCGCCGGGGGCGGCGACGGTTAGCTCGCCGTTGCGCAGATCGCGGACGGCGCCCTCGCGCAGCGGCAGGACGCAGCCGTAGCAGATGCCCATCCGGCAGCCGCTCGGCATGAGCAGGCCGGCCTCCTCCGCGGCGTCGAGGATCGGGGTCGAGCCGTCGACCTCGATGTCCCGGCCGGACTTCGCGAAGGAGACGGTGCCGCCCTCACCGGTGACCAGCACGCGGGGGCGGAAGCGCTCGGTGTAGAGCCGGTCGGCGATCCCCTCGGTGGCCCAGTGCTCCTCCAGCGCCTCGAGCAGCCCGATCGGCCCGCACGCCCAGGTCGACCGCTCGGCCAGGTCGGGCACGAGGTCGGCCAGGGCCGGGGCGTCGAGCAGCCCGTCGGTCGCGGTGTGGCGCTCGACCAGCCGGATCCGGCCGGCAGCCGCCAGCTCCCGCAGTTCCCGGCCGAAGATGACGTCGTCGGCAGTGGGCGCGGAGTGCACCAGGACGACGTCTTCGTGCTCGTCGACGTGGTTGCGCAGGATGCCCATCACCGGCGTGATCCCCGAGCCGGCGGTGACGAACAGCGCCTTGGCCGGCCGCTCCGCCGGGAGCACGAAGTCACCGGTGGCCTGGTCGAGCTGGACGATCGTGCCGGGCTCGGTGCGGTGCACCAGGTGGTTGCTGACCTTGCCGTCCGGGATCGCCTTGACCGTCACGGTGAAGCAACCGTCGGCCCGGCCGAGCACCGAGGTGATGGAGTAGGCCCGCCACAGCCGCACGCCCTCGACGTCGACGCCGAGCCGGACGTACTGGCCGGGGGTGTGCGGCAGCCAGTCCCGGCCGGGGCGGATCACCAGGGTCGCGGCGTCCCGGGTCTCGCGGTGCACCGCCTCGATGCGGCCGCGCAGCGCGGCGCCGGAGCGCAGCGGGTCGACGAGGTCGAGGTAGTCGCTGGGCAGCAGCGGCGTCGTGACCAGCTCGGCCAGCTTGAGCGCGCGGTCACGCAGCGTCGTCAGGACCGGACGGGCGGTGCCCGGGCGCGGGACGGTGGCTGTCATGAACTGAGTCTTTCCCAGCCTCGCGATCAATCACCTGTCAATCGGACGTGAATCGAACGGTAGCTTCTGTTCGCCCAGAACAAAGGAGCCCCGGGAATGACCGCTGACCCACCGGCCCCGCCGATCGCAGACCCGATGACCTTCCCACCGGCCGTCGCCGCGGCGATGCGTGCCGAGCTGCCGTCGGTCGCCGAGCGCACCGTGGCCAGCATCGTGGTGGAGGTGCCCAGCTACGCCGGGGCGTTCGCCGGGGAGATGGGCCAGGCGATCCAGCGGGCGGTCCAGGTCGCCCTGGGCGGGTTCCTCGAGCTGGCCAACGACGGCGGCGGCGTCGACCCCAGCCGGCCGATCGCGCCGGCGTTGGCCGGGGCCTACGCCCTGGGCCGGGGAGAGGCACGCAGCGGCCGGTCGATGGACGCGCTGCTGTCGGCCTACCGGGTGGGTGCCCGGGTCTCCTGGCGGCACATGAGCGAGACCGCGGTGGCCGCCGGCCTCGACGTCGCCTCGCTGGCGCGCTTCGCCGAGCTGGTGTTCGCCTACATCGACCAGCTCTCGGCCGCCAGCGTGGCCGGCCACGCCGACGAGCTGGCCACCAGCGGGCGGGTGCGCCAGCACCACCTGGAGCGGCTCGGTGCGGTGCTCCTGGCCGGCCGTCCGCTGCACGACCTGACCGCGGCCGCCGAGCGGGCCGACTGGTCACCGCCGCGGACCCTCACCGCCGTCGTGCTGCCCGAGCCCCGGGCCCGCGGTGCCCTCGCGCTGCTGGACGGCCGCACGCTGCAGGTCACCGAGGAGGCGGCCGGCCCCGGGGGTGAGGAGGAGCGCGCCGTCCTGCTGGTGCCCGACGCCGGAGGCCGGGCCCGCCCGGGCCTGCTCCGCCTGCTGGAGGGGCACGAGGCCGCCGTCGGCCCAGCTCGGCCCTGGCACGACGTCGCGGCGTCCCACCGGCGGGTGCTGCGTGCGCTGCGCCTGGGGCCGCCGCCACGGGGGAAGGCACCCCTGGACACCGAGGCGCGCCTGGTCGAGCTGGTGCTGCGCGCCGACGAGGAGGCGCTCGCTGACCTGCGCGCCGCCGTCCTCGCCCCGCTGGACCAGGTCACCCCGGCGACCCGGGAGAAGCTCGAGGCGACGCTGCGCTCCTGGCTGCTCCACCACGGCCGCCGGGAGCGGATCGCCGCCCAGCTGTTCGTGCACCCGCAAACCGTCCGCTACCGGATGGGCCAGCTGCGCCAGCTGTTCGGCGACCGGCTGGACGACCCGGCGACGGTGCTGCAGCTGACGCTGGCGCTCGGCTGCGCGCCGCAGGACCCCGCCGGCTGACAGAGTGGGCAGGTGCACCGCTGGCCCGCCACCCCCGCTCCCGATGCCCTCGGCGCCGTGGTCCACGGCCCGGTCCTGCTGGCCCGCTCCCCCGGCATCGCCGCGGGGCTCCGGTGCGTGTTCGCCCACCCCGGCGGCCTGCACCTGCCGATCGTGGTCCGAGCGACGGGCGTACAGGCCGAGGCCGCCGGACGGCGCACCTTCCCCCGCCGCAAGGGGGAGCCGCAGTCGTGGTCCGGCCTGCTGGTCACCCTCACCGTCGACGGCGTGACCGGGCCCGCCGATCCGGTCGGGCCGACCTCCAGCGGCAGCATCGACTCGTTCCGCTCGGAAGGGTCCTACTGGGCAGGCGCCCTGCCACGCGACGGCCGGCTGACCCTCACCGTCGGCTGGCCGGCGGCCGGGCTGGCGGAGACCACCACGGTGCTGCACCTCGGGCCGCTCGACGACGTCGCTGACCGGGTCGTGTCCCTGCTCTGATGCGCCTGCCCGGAGGCCGGGTCACGCGGCTCGGCCCAGGCGGGCCAGCACCCGGGTCGTCCGGTCCGCGCCCGGCGGCGGCTCGACGGCGGGGGCGCAGATGCCGTCCAGGTACAGCGCCTCGCCGAATCCGTCCGCGCCCTGCTCGATGCGGTCCAGCTCCGCCTCGGTGAGCGCGGCGTCCAGGCCGGTGGCCCGGGCGACGTCCCAGCGGTGCACCACCATGTCCCACACGTAGAACTGCTCGAAGGTCGCGCCGATCGTGGTGGGCCCGAAGAAGCCGTCGTACCCGCGGCCGACCACCTCGTCGTCGGCGACCAGCTCGGCCACCCGCCACGTGTGGGCGGCCCAGGCGCCGGCCGGGTCCCCGGCCAGGTCCGGCACCGGGCCGACGTCCAGCCCGTGGCCGGCGAAGAGCTCGCGTTGCGTGTCCACCAGGTGCGCGACGACGTCCCTCGCCGTCCACCCCGCGCACGGCGAGGGGCTGGCCCACGCCTCCGCGGGGACGTCGGCGAGCAGGGCGGACAGCGATGCCGCAGCGGCCGCGTGGGCTGTGGCGGTGGGGTTCGGGGCGGTCGGGTCCGGGGCGGTCGGGTTCGGGGCGGTGGGGTTCGGCGCGGTGGTGTCCATGGCCGCAGCCTGGCCGGGTGCGGCAGGCTGCGTCTTGATGAAAGCCGACAGCGGACCGACGCGGCTGGACCTGGTCGAACGGGCGCACCTCAGGGAGCCCGGCGACGCCTCGCACGCCATGTACCGGTACGAGCCGGACCCGGTCGTGCGTGGGCTGCTGCGCCGGTTCTGGATCCCGGTCTGGTCGGTGCCGCCGGGCCGGGAGGCGGTGCAGCGGGTGCTGCAGTACCCGGTGTCCCTGCTGGTCGTCGCCGACGGGTACGCCCGGTTCTACGGGGTCACCACCGGGCTGTCGACCACCACGCTGGCCGGCGACGGCTGGGCGGTCGGCGTGATGTGCACGCCCGCCGCCGGCACGCTGCTCACCGGCACGTCGATGGCCGAGTTCACCGACCGGTACGTCGACCTGCCCGACGTCCTCGGTCCGGGAGGTGTCGCGCTGGTCGACCGGGTCCGGACGGCGATGGCCGCGGACCCGCACGCCGGACGCGCCCACGCGACCGCGATGGCCGCGTTCACCGACACGGTGCGCCCCCGTCTGCCGGTGGACGCCGAGGGCGAGCTGGTCGACCGGGTGGTCGCCTTCGTCGAGGAGCGCTCCGACGTGCTCCGGGTGGCCCAGGTGCACGCGGAGTTCGGGCTGTCCGAGCGGGCCCTGCAACGGCTGGTCCACCGCCGCCTCGGCCTGACCCCCAAGTGGCTGATCCAGCGTCGCCGGCTGCAGGAGGCCGCCGAACGGCTGCGCGCCGGCGGGACGACGCTGGCCGAGACGGCCGCGGTGCTCGGCTACGCCGACCAGGCGCACTTCGTGCGCGACTTCTCCCGGGTCACCGGCACCACCCCCGGCCGGTTCGCCGCCGGCCACCGGGCCTGAGCGTGGTCAGCCGCGCAGCGCCCGGGTGACCTTCCGGACGCCGAGGACCGCCCCCGCGGCGCCGGCGACCCAGGGCCCCGCCACGAGCACCGGGTCGAGCAGCTGGTGGCGCTTGTCGGAGCGGCCCGACCGGGACCGCAGGCCACCGTGCGTGGCCTCCGCACGGACGCCGGTCGCCGGCACGTCGGGGCGTGCGGAGGCGAACGACCGCAGGTGGCTGCCCCAGGCGTCGACCCGGTCCCCGGCGATGAGCAGCAGCCAGTGCGCCAGCCGACCCTCGCCGAACCGCTCGTAGGCCAGCCCGCGGATCGCCCCGGACACGCCGTGCAGCGGCTGCGCGGTGCCGAACACCGGGGTCACGAAGGCGTGCTCGATCGACCGCTCCCGCGCCTCGCCGCCCGGCTGCCGGTCCGGGAAGTCCCAGTGGGCGCCGGTGTCGGCCGGGTACTGCAGCTTCGGCGACGAGGGCCGGTCGGCCGGGTCGAGGTCGACGCCCCAGCCCGGGATGCGTGCGCGCAGCTCCTCCCGGCTCGGCGGTGGGGTGCGCTTGTCGCGGACGTAGGGGCTGGGGACATCGGCGGGCTCGGGGCTGCGCTCGGTCATCGTGGTCGCTCCCTCAGTTCGCGTTCGGCACGATCAGCGGCTTGATGCAGCCGTCGAGCTTGGCCGAGAAGACGTGGTAGGCCTCGGGGATCTCCTCCAGCGGGAAGCGGTGGGTGACCATCTGCCGCGGGGTCAGGTGACCGTTGCGCACGTGCTCGAACATCCGGGGCCACTGCCGCTTCACCGGCGTCTGGTTCATCCGCAGGGTGAGGCCCTTGTTCATCGCATCGCCGAACTTCACCGCGTTGGGGACCGGGCCGTAGGCACCCACCACCGAGATGGTGCCGCCCTTGCGCGCGGAGTCGATCGCCCAGTTCAACGCCGTCGGCGACCCGCCCTGCAGCTTGAGCTTGGGCCCGGTCAGCTGCTGGGCGAGGTTCCCGTCGGCCTCCGCGCCGACCGCGTCGATGACGA
Organism: Modestobacter sp. SYSU DS0511; assembly: GCF_054050755.1. Classification (NCBI taxonomy): domain Bacteria; kingdom Bacillati; phylum Actinomycetota; class Actinomycetes; order Geodermatophilales; family Geodermatophilaceae; genus Modestobacter; species Modestobacter sp. SYSU DS0511. Next base: position 99,567 of record NZ_JBJGZY010000001.1, on the reverse strand, counting down.
CGTCGGCGCCGAGGAAGTCGGTCTGCCGCTTCAGCTCGACCACGACGTCGTCGACCTGGTCGTAGTCGAGGGTTTCGGCGTAGGCCATCTCCCGGGCCTTGGCCAGCCGCTCGGGGAGGTGGTCGACGACGATGACCCGGCCGGCACCCATCAACCAGGACGACTGCGCGGCGATCAGCCCGACCGGCCCGGCGCCCAGGACCACCACCGTGTCCCCCTCGGTGATCTCACCGAGCTGGGCGCCGAAGTACCCCGTGGCGGCGGCGTCGGTCAGCAGCACGGCGTCCTCGTCGTGCATCCACTCCGGGATGCGCACCGGTCCGACGTCGGCGAAGGGCACCCGCACGTACTCGGCCTGCCCGCCGTCGTAGCCGCCGGTGGTGTGCGAGTAGCCGTAGATGCCCCCGACCGCGGTGGCGTTGGGGTTCACGTTGTGGCAGTTGGAGTACAGCCCGCGGGCGCAGTACCAGCAGGAGCCGCAGAAGATGTTGAACGGCACCATCACCCGGTCGCCGACGGCCAGGTTCTCGACCGAGGAGCCGACCTGCTCGACCACGCCGATGAACTCGTGGCCGAAGGTGTGCCCGATCCGGGTGTCCGGCATCAGCCCGTGGTAGAGGTGCAGGTCCGAACCGCAGATCGCGGCCAGCGTCACCCGGACGATTGCGTCGTTGGGGTGCTCGATGCGGGGCATCTCCTTCTCCTCGACCCGCAGCTTGTAGGGCCCTCGATAGGTCATCGCCCGCATCGGTCCTCCTGAGCTCGCGCGCCACTGGTGCGTGGCCTGGGGACTGTCCACTTCCGGGGCCCGCCAACCCTCCGTGGCACTCCCGCGCCACCGGCCGCGCGGCCCGAGTGGCAGCGCACCGCCCACGGCACCAGAGTGAGGGAGGTCCGTGCCGGGCCGGCCACCGCCGGTCACCGGCGCGGGCGGCGCCGGCCCGGGGGTCGGCGTCCGGTGTGTCCGTTCACGGGGGAGGACGGGGAACTGTCATGACGCTCTACGAGCGGCTGGGCCAGGACGTCGGCATCCGCACCGCCGTCGACGACTTCTACCGGCGGGTGGTGGCCGACCCGGATCTCGCCGGGTACTTCGAGGGCGTCGACATGCCCCAGCTGCGCCGTCACCAGACCGCGCTGCTGGTGCAGGTCACCGGCGGGCCGGTCGAGTACTCCGGCCGGGAGCTCGCCGCCGGCCACGACGGCCTGGGCATCACCGCCGACGCCTTCGACCGGGTGGTCGGCCACCTCGTCGACACGCTCACCGACCTCGGGGTGGCCGGCGAGGACATCGGCCAGGTCGGAGCGGCGCTGGGCGCGCACCGCGACGAGATCGTCACCGAGCCCGCGCCGGCCGGCTGAGCCGGCGCTCCGAGGAGACGCCTGTGGACATCCCCGCGATGCGGGCCAGCTTCGCCAAGGCCGCCGCGCACGGCGACGAGGTGCCGCTGTGGTTCTACTCCCACCTGTTCCTGACCCACCCCGAGACCCGGGAGATGTTCCCGGTCTCCATGGCGCACCAGCGCGACCGGCTCTTCGCCGCCCTGGGTGAGGTGGTGGCGCGGGTCGACGACCTGGACTCGCTGGTGCCGATCCTGCAGCAGCTGGGCCGTGACCACCGCAAGTTCGGCGCCGTCGCCGCGCACTACCCCGCGGTCGGCGCGAGCCTGCTGGCCACACTGGAGCACTTCGACGACGAGTGGGACGACGCCCTCACCGCCGACTGGACGGCGGCCTACCAGCTGATCGCGCAAGTGATGCTGGAGGCCGCCGACGACGCCGACGACCAGCCGCCGTGGTGGGAGGCCGAGGTGGTGGCGCACGAGCGGCGCACCATCGACGTCGCCGTGCTGACCCTGGCCCCGCGCCAGCGCCTGGACCACCTCCCCGGGCAGGCGGTCTCCGTGGAGTCCGACCTGCGCCCCCGGCTCTGGCGCTGGTACTCCCCCGCCAACGCGCCGCGGCCGGACGGCTCCCTGGAGCTGCACGTCAAGGCCCGCGACGGCGGCCCGCTGAGCACCGCGCTCGTGCGGCTGGCCCGCGTCGGCGAGGTGGTGCGACTGGGCCCGCCGGTCGGGCAGCTGACCCTGGACACCGACTCCGACCGTGACCTGCTGCTGGTGGCCGGGGGTACCGGGCTGGCGCCGCTGAAGGCGATCGTCGACCAGGTGGCCCGCACCGGCCCGGCCCGGCGGGTCGACCTGTTCGTCGGGGCCCGCACCGAGGACGACCTCTACGACCGCGCGGACCTGCACCGGCTGACCCAGGAGAACCCCTGGCTGACGGTGACCGAGGCCGTCTCGCATGACAAGACCTCGACGGTGGAGCACGGAGACGTCGCCGACGTCGTCCTCCGGCACGGACCGTGGACCGGGCGGGATGCCTACGTGGCGGGCAACCCGGCCATGGTCGAGGACACCGTGACCCGGCTGCACGCCGCGGGTCTGGCGATGAGCCGGATCCGCACCGAGGTGTTCGCCGCCAGCCGACAGAGCCCGACCCTCGATGGGAAGGTGACCGAATGACCACCAGTGAGCAGGCTCCCGGGTCCCCGACCGGCGGCCCCGACCACCGGCTCACCCCGGACGACGTGCGCAGCGCACGGTTCTCGCACGGCTCCCTGCTGCACCCGGGGTACACCGAGGCGGAGGTCGACGGCTTCGTCGACGTGGTCGCCGAGGAGGTCGCCCGGCTCAGCGGCGAGAACGACCAGCTGCGCGCCCAGCTGGCCCACCTCGAGGCACAGCTGAACGAGGCCGCCGCCCGGCCCTCCCCCAGCGACCAGGCCGTCGGCATCCTGGCGACCGCGCAGCGGACCGCCGACGCCTACGTCGCCGAGGCGGAGGAGTTCAGCCGGCAGATGACCGCCGAAGCACGCGCCCAGTACGAGGAGCACCTCGGCCAGGCACGGGACAAGGCGGGCGCGATCATCCAGGCCGCGCAGGAGGCCGCCACCCGGGTCGTCGGCGACGCTCCCCGCCCGTCCGCCGGCCAGCCGGAGACCGAGCAGCTGCAGGAGCAGATCGCCTACCTGCGCGCGTTCGGGCAGGCGACCCGCACCCAGCTGCGCGCCTACCTGGAGGCGCTGCTGGCCGACGTGGAGAAGGAGTGGGGCGCCGCCCACCCGGCGGGTCTGCCGCCGGTGCCCCGGCCGGCCCCGGGCCAGCGGGCCGACGCCCAGCCGGCGACGTTCGTGGCCAACGCGGCCGGCGTGGCCCCGGGCGAGCGCGAGGGCTGATCGCGGACCCGGGGTGGCCTGCGGTCAGGCCACCCCGGGTCGTGCGATCACGTGCCAGCGCTCAGCTGCCGACCCGGCCGCCGTCGGTCCGGTAGACCACCGCCACGCTCGGACGCGGGTAACCCCGCTCGGGCAGCCGGTCCGGCCAGGTGCTGGACGGGCTGTCCCGGGTCGAGCCGGTGGTCTCACCCGGGTGCTGCACCGACACGAACACCGACCGCCCGTCCGCCGGGATCTGCGGGCCGCTGCACTCCGCGCCGAGCGGGACGGTGAGGAACGCCTTGAGGTGCCCGCGCTCCGGCCCCGCCGTCGGCACCGCGAACAGCCCGTCGTTCGTCCCGGCGAAGGTGCCGGCCTCGCGGTTCCGCGTGGACAGCACGTTGCCGTCGGTGGAGATCCACAGGTTCCCGGCAGGGTCGAACTCGACGTTGTCCGGGCACGAGATCGCGCTGACCGCCGACTTGTCGTAGCCGGCGAACCAGGTGCCCGGGGTCTCCGGGTCACCGGCCACGATGAACACCCGCCAGTAGAAGTCGTCCCCGGCGATCCCGTCGGTCTCCAGCCACTCCAGCACGTGACCGTTGCGGTTGCCGGCGCGCTCCTCGTAGGTCCCGTCCTCGAGGTCGAAGGCGAAGGACCGGGCCACCGGGTTGGCCTCGTCGGCCTCCTCCCGCCGGGAGTTGTTGGTGAGCGCGGCGTAGACCCGGCCGTTGACCGGGTTGACCTGGATGTCCTCGGGCCGGTCCATCCGGGTGGGCACCTTCGCCGGGTCGACGACGACGGGGGCCGCCGGGTCGGGGAAGTCGCCGTTGGCGTCCAGCTGCTTGCCGAGCCGGTCGGCGGCGAGCCGGGTGAAGGTGAGCACCCAGGGCACCGACTTGCCCGGGATCATCGACTGCCCGTCCTTCACCAGCGGGATCCACTGGCCGGTGCCGTCGAACTCGCCGTCGGCCGGCAGCGTGGCGAGGCCGTCGATCTGCTCCGGCGGGGAGTCGCCGGTGAAGCGCGCGACGTAGAGGTCGCCCTCCTCCAGCAGGGTCAGGTTGTGCGCCCGCGCGGCGCGGTCGTGACCGGGCCGGTAGCGCTTCGTCGAGACGAACTTGTAGATGTAGTCGAACCGCTCGTCGTCGCCGGAGTAGGCGACGACGCGCCCGTCCTCGGCGATCTGCACGTTGGCCCCCTCGTGCTTGAACCGCCCCATCGCCGTGCGCTTCTTCGGGGTCGAGGTCGGGTCGTAGGGGTCGAGCTCGACCACCCAGCCGAAGCGGTGCACCTCGTTCGGCTCCTTCGCCAGGTCGAACCGCGGGTCGATCTTCTCCCAGCCGCGCACCGGGGCGTCCTCGGCGCTGACGCCGTAGCGGCCCAGCTGGAGCTCCCGTGGGTCCTCCGCGATGGGCGCCGTCGTGCCGAAGTACTGGTTGAAGTTCTCCTCGCCGTGCAGGGTCGTGCCCCAGGGGGTCTCCCCACCCGCGCAGTTGTTCAGCGTCCCCAGGACGGTGCGTCCTTCCGGGTCCGCCGTGGTCCGCACGTACTCCGAGCCGGCGACCGGCCCGGTCAGCTCGATCGGGGTCATCGCCGTGATGCGGCGGTTGCGCTTGCCCCACCGGTCGGGCAGCCAGTTGCCCGAGTCGCCGTCCCGGGCCACCTCGACCACCGAGATGCCGTGCGCCATCATCGCGATGCGCTTCTGCTCGTCGGTGGTGGGCGCCGCCTCGTCGGCGACGCCGGCGAACATGAGCTGCTCGTTGGTGTACTCGTGGTTGACCACGAGCAGCGCCCGGCGGTCGTCCCGGCCGAGGGGCAGCCAGCCGATGTAGTCGCAGTTGTAGCCGAACTGCTTGGCCTGGGCCTCGGGCGTCTGGGCGTCGACGTCGAACTCCGGGGCGTCCCACACGACCGGGTCGCCCCAGCGCAGCACCACCGAGTACTCGTAGCCGGCGGCGGTGACCAGCTCGTCGAGCAGGTTCTGCTCCACCGGCTCGAAGGTCAGCGACGCGTCGGCCGGCGGCTGCCGGTCACCGGCACCGGGCATCCGTCGGTCGCCGGCCAGCGCGGGCTGCAGCGGGGCGGCGACCACCAGCAGGGCACCGGCCCCCGCGCCCTTGAGCATGGTGCGCCGGCTGAACGCGGACTGGACGACGTCGGCGAACGTCGGGTTGTCCGTCTGGTTGGGCACCGCCGCGTCGCATGCGTTCCCGCACTTGTAGTGGCAGGTGGCGTGGCTGCGGCTGCCGTGCCGGACCTCGTCGAGGAAGGGCAGCAGGCGGCGGCCGCGGGGCCGTTGGATGTCGGTCAAGGTGACTCTCCCCGGTCTCGTGACGGACTGGTCCGGACGCTAGGGAGCGACCGGACCGGTCCGGATGGACCCGGGGTGAACTCGGGGTGAGGTGTGAACCACGACACGCCGGAGGGGTGCGCGCTCGTCACCGTGCGGAGATGGAACGGTGCGCAGCGCGCACCCAGCGGCCGTCCGGCGGGGTCAGGTGGCCGGCACGAGGAGCTGCTGCCCCACGGTGAGCAGGGTGCCCGCCAGGCCGTTGCGCGCCTGGAGGTCGGGCACGGTCGTCCCGGAGTCGTGGGCGAGCTGCCAGAGCGTGTCCCCCGGGACGACGGTGTGCGCCACCTCGGCGAGCACCGGTGCGGGGGCCGGTGCGGGGGCCGGTGCGGGGGCCGGGGCGGGGGCCGGGGCGGGGGCCGGGGCGGGGGCCGGGGCGGGGGCCGGGACCTGGAGCACCTGTCCCACCATGATCACCGTGCTGGTCAGTCCGTTGCGGGCCACCAGGTCCTCGACCGTGGTGCCCCGGTCGAGCGCCAGCTGGCCGAGGGTGTCCCCGGCCCCCACGGTGTGCTCCGCGGTGGGCACCTCGGCGGGCGGTGGCGCGGGGAGGGGCGCGGGCACCGGGGCGTCTGCCGGCGGCGCGTCCGGCGGTGGGCAGGGACCGGGCACCCCGGCGTCGGCGGCCGCCGCGTCGCAGGCGCCCTGGTCCACCCGGGCGGCCACCCCGGTCCAGAAGGAGGTGACCCCGAGGGCGCCGCTCCAGGACTGCGAGACGTGCACGTGCCCGGTGTGCGGGTCGGCGCCGCCGTAGGGCCGCCAGCCCCGGTCCGGTGACCAGATGCGCTCGGCCCAGATGACGTACGTGACCCCCAGGCGCCGGGCCTGGTACCCGGGCGCCCCGTCCGGACCGGGGGCGGTCAGCCAGCCCAGGAACTCGTCGGCGGCGGCGCGCTCCGCCGGCTGGTCGGCGCGGACCAGCCAGTCCCACGCCCGGCCCTCCTTGTGCTCGCTCCGGCCACCGGTGGCGCAGTCCCGCACGATGCCGCCGTTGCTGCCCACCCGGTAGGTGTCGAGCACCAGGCGCGCGAGGGCCACCGCCCCGGGCCGGGCGACCGGGTCGCACACCTCCTGCCCGACCTGCGCCGCCGGCCCCTCGACCACCTCCGGCGCCGCCGCGGGTGCCACCGGCCCGGCCGGCTCCTCCGCCTGCGCCGGGGTCGCGGTCAGCCCGAGCACCGCGGCGGTGGCCAGGACGACGGTCCCGCGGACCAGCGCCGGACGGCGCGGGGAACGCTGTTCCGGGTGGGCCGGACGGGGGCGCGGTCGGGAGGGCGGCACGGGCACGGGGACCTCCGGGGTCGGGACGGCGACGCACTCATCCCAGGGGGCGCCACCTGGGACATGTCACCTCGGCCGCCCCTCGGGCCGGTGCGTCCCCGCGCGGCGATCACGGAACGGACATGCTCCGTCGGCGTCCGCCACGGCCGGCGCCACGCTCCGGCCACCTGGTGAGCTGCCCGGGCTCAACCGTGGGTGGCATGGCCGTGGGCGTGCACCCGGCCGTGCTCGTCGACCGCGTCGGTGCCGTCGCCGTCGGTGCCCGGGGCCGCGCCGTCCGGCCTGCGTTCGGCAGCGGCCCGGGCCGCCTCCCGGCCCTCGTCGCGCCGGTCGTGCCGCCAGTCCACGACGCCGATCACCAGCGCCAGCAGCGCGCCCACGACCGCGACGGACAGCGCCGCCGCGGCGGCCCGCGGATAGTCCTGCTCACCGTTGCTGAGCACCAGGTAGAACAGGCCGGGCAGCGCCGCGGTGCCGATCGCGCCGCCGAAGCGCTGGAAGGTCTGCAGGCCGCCGCCGGCCGAGCCGGCCATCCGCACCGGCACGTCGCGCAGGGTGAGGGTGACGTTGGGCGAGATGACGAAGCCGCCGCCGATGCCGGCCAGCAGCAGCGTCGGAGCGGTGGCCCAGGCGGTCACCCCGGGCGGCGCGAGCAGCAGGACGGCCGCCGTCCCGGTGAGCCCGACGGCGACCCCGCTGAGCCCGAACACCGTCAGCGCCCGGCCGTAGCGCCCCACCAGCCGGCCGGCCACCACCGCGGCGGACGCCGAGCCGATGGCGAACGGCGTCACCGCCAGGCCGGACTGCAGCGGCGTCCAGCCCAGCCCGGTCTGGAAGAACAGCGCGAAGACCAGCCAGATCCCGCTGAAGCCGACGAAGTAGACCGTGCCGAGCGCGACCCCCGGCGCGTAGCCGCGGGTGGCGGTGACCAGCCGGGGGTCGAAGACCGGCTCCCCGCCGCCGCGCACCACCCGGCGCTCCCACAGCACGAAGACCGCGATCAGCGCGAGCCCGATCGGGAACAGCCACCACAGCCGGGTCAGCCCACCGGACTCCGCCTCCACCAGCGGCAGCAGCAGGGCGAGGGCGCCCGCGCCGAGCAGGCCCACCCCGACGACGTCGATCCGCCCGTGGCCCCGGCTCGTCGGCCGGGGCAGCAGCCGGACGGCGAGCACGAAGGCGACGACGCCGATGGGCACGTTGACGTAGAAGATCCACCGCCAGCCGCCGGGGCCGGACGCCAGCGCCAGCAGCAGCCCGCCGATCACCGGGCCGACGGCGGTGGAGATGCCCACGGTGGCGCCGAAGAAGCCGAACGCCCGGCCGCGCTCCGCGCCGCGGAACAGCTGCTGGATCAGCGCGGAGTTCTGCGGCGCCAGGCAGCCGGCGGCCACCCCCTGCAGCAGCCGGGCGGTGATCAGCAGCTCGGCGTTGGGGGCAGCACCCGCGGCCGCGCTGCACAGCACGAAGGCCACCAGGCCGATCAGGAACATCCGCCGCCGGCCGAACGCGTCGCCCAGCCGGCCGGCGGGGACCAGCGCCAGCCCGAAGGTGAGCGCGTACCCGGAGACCACCCACTGCACGGTCGAGGCCGTGGCGCCCAGGTCCTCCTGCAGCGAGGGCAGGGCGACCGAGACGATGCTGACGTCCAGCAGGGTCATGAAGCCGACGACGAGGGTCACCCACAGCGCCTGCCAGCGCTTGGGGTCGGCGCCCTCCGGCGGCTCGGCCGGGCGCTGCCCGGCCCTGTCGACGCCCCTGTCGACGGCACGGTCGGTCACCGGCGCTCCTTCTCCTGCTCGACTGCGGACACCGGTCCCGGCTGCTCCCCCCGGGGGATCGTCCCCCGGGGGGAGCCGGCCCGCTCCCCGGGAGACGGGTCCCGCGGGACGGCGACCGTCGTCGTCACCCGGACCACCGAGGGGGCCGGGGGCACCGAGCCGAACCCGAAGGTCACCGGCGGCTGCACCGGGGCGACCGACCCCAGCGGCTCGCCGTCCCAGGTCGCGCGCACGGCGGTGACGGCGTGCAGGTCCTGGACGCCGTACCACTCGGTGCGGCCGTTGCCGGCGGAGCCGGTGGTGCGCAGCCCGGTCAGCAGGCGGGCGGGCGGGTCGAGCAGCCGGACCCAGCCGGGGGTGCGGGCCAGCGGCGCCGGCACGGCGCGCAGCAGGCGGCCCAGGGCCGGACGGCGGCCGGAGTGCAGCTCCAGCGCCAGCGGCCCGGCGAGCACCTCCCACGTCCCGTCGTCCGGCCGGCGCACGGCGACGTCGACCACCCGCACCTCGTCGAAGGTGTAGGTGGCCGCGACGAACTCGGCGAGCTCGGCGGACTGCGCGAGCAGCACCCGGTGGCCGTCGGGCCGCTGGACCATCACGTCGGAGACCGGCCCCAGCGGCGAGCGGGGCCAGTGGCCGACCACCAGCCGGGTGCCGGAGGTGGTGCCGGTGCCGATGATCCAGCCGTCGAAGCGCAGCCGTTCGCCGCGTCGGGTGCCCACCGGTCACCGATGCCCGGGCGAACGTGGTCCACACCCGCTGTGCGCTCCGTCGCAGGGGGCACCAGCGAATACCGCGGGCGGACGGGGGTAGAACTGGATCCGAACAGGGCGGAGAGACACCAGGAGTCAGCCCTCCTCAGGACTGGAGCCCGCCCATGAGCGGCAATGCCACCCACCGGTTCAGCAACACCAGCGTGCTGACGGTGCAGACGGCGGATGCGACCCAGGTGATCACCTCCGACGCGATCGACGAGCAGCTGCTGGAGACCTACCAGCGGGTGCGGCTCCGACCCGGCCTGCTGGAGCGGCTGGCGGGGATCAAGGAGCGCCGGTGGTGGGCCGACGGCGCCACCTTCGTCGACGGCGCGGCGATGGCCGGCGCCAAGGCGATCAGCGAGAGCGGCGTCGACCCGGCCGCGATCGGGCTGATGGTGAACACCTCGGTGAGCCGTCAGCACCTGGAGCCCTCGACCGCGGTCGCCGTGCACCATGCGCTGGACCTGCCGCGCTCGTGCAAGAACTTCGACATCACCAACGCCTGCCTGGGCTTCGTCAACGGCATCGAGCTGGCCGCGGCGATGATCGACTCCGGCTTCATCGAGTACGCGCTTATCGTCAACGGTGAGGACTCCCAGAAGGTGCAGGAGCGCACCATCGAGCGGCTGCAGGGCCCGGACACCCGCTCCCGCGACGTCATCGACCAGTTCGCCACCCTGACCCTGGGCTCCGGCGCGGCCGCGATGGTGCTCGGCCGCAGCGACCGGCACCCGGAGGGGCACCGGGTGGTCGGCTCGGTGAGCCGGGCGGGCACCGAGCACCACGAGCTGTGCACCGGCGACAACGACCAGATGGACACCGACCTCAAGGGCCTGCTGGACGCCGGCATCGCGCTCTCGGCCGACATGTGGGAGGAAGCGGCCGGCGAGTTCGACTGGCAGCGGGGCATGGACCGCTACGTGATGCACCAGGTGTCCAAGGTGCACACCGCGGCGATGTGCGAGCGGTTCGGTGTCGACCCCGCCCGGGTGCCGCAGACCTTCCCGACCCGAGGCAACCTCGGCCCGGCGTCGGTGCCGTTCACCCTCGCCACGGACGCCGACTCGCTGGTCGACGGCGACCGGGTGCTGCTGATGGGCATCGGCTCGGGCCTGAACGCCTCGTGCATGGAGATCGCCTGGTGAGCGACCCCACCGAGGGCCTCCCGCCCGGCCTGCCCGGGCTCGACCCCGCCTGGTCCCGGCGGGTGACCGTCGCCGACGCGGGCGGCGTCAAGCACGAGTGGCACGTGCTGGACAACGGCGTCCGGGAGCCGGTGGGCACGCTGCTCTGCGTCCACGGCAACCCGACCTGGTCCTACCTGTGGCGGCGGCTGCTGGCCGCGGCGCCGCCCGGCTGGCGGGTGGTCGCGCCCGACCACCTGGGCATGGGCTTCTCCGAGCGGCTGCCCGCCCCGCGGTCGCTGGCCGAGCGGGTGGCCGACCTGGGCGACCTCACGGCAGCCCTGGGCGTGACCGGCCCGGTGGTGACCGTCGGGCACGACTGGGGCGGCATCCTCTCGCTGGGGTGGGCGCTGGCGCACCGCGACCAGCTGCGCGGCGTGGTGCTGACCAACACCGCGGTGGCCATGCCCGAGGGCGACACCGGGCCGGCGCTGATCCGGGCGGCCCACCTGCCCGGGGTGCGCAGCACCGTCACCGTCGGCACCCCGCTGTTCGTGCGGGCGACGACGGCGCTGTCCTGGCCGCCGCTGCCCGCCGGCGTCCGCGCCGCCTTCGCCGCGCCCTACCGCGGTGCCGGCCGGCGCCGCTCGGTCGGCGACTTCGTCGCCGACATCCCCTTCGCCCCCGGCCACCCCTCGCGCCCGGACCAGGAGGCGATCGCCGAGGGCATCCGCGACCTCGACGTCCCGGCGCTGCTGATGTGGGGACCGCGGGACCCGGTGTTCGGCGAGCGGTACCTGACCGACCTGCGCTCCCGCCTGCCGCAGGCGGAGGTGCACCGGTTCGAGGGCGCCTCGCACCTGCTGCCGGAGGACGCCCCCCGGTACGCCGCGGCGGTCGCCCAGTTCGTCGCCGACCTCGACGCACCCCCCGCCTCGTCCTCTGCGACCGGGCCGCGGCCCGCGGTCCCCGCCGACCGGCGGCCGTGGTCGGCGCTGACCGAGCGCGCCGGCGACGACTCCCCCGCGGTCGTCGAGGTGGGCGGCCGCACCGTGAGCTGGTCCGCGCTGCACCGCCGGGTCGAGCAGCTGGCCGGCGGGCTGCGCGCGGCCGGGCTGCGACCGGGCCAGCGGGTCGCGCTGCTGGTCGAGCCCTCCGCCGACCTCACCGCCTCGGTGTACGCGGTGTGGCGGGCCGGCGGGGCGATCGTCGTCGTCGACCGGGGCCTGGGGCTGCCGGGGATGCGCCGGGCGCTGCGTGGTGCATCCGTCGACGCGGTCATCGGCAGCGCGCAGGGCCTCGCCGCGGCGCGCGCCATGGGCCTGCCCGGACGGCGGTTCGCCGCCGGCCGGCTGCCCGCCGCCGCCCGCCGGGCCCTCGGGGTCGCACACGACCTCGCCGGGCTGGAGTCGCTCGGCCGTGCCGCCGGGCCGGTCGCCGACGAGTCCACCGCCGACGACGACCGGGCGGTGCTGTTCACCTCCGGCGCCACCGGCCCGGCCAAGGGCGTGGTCTACACCCAGGCCCAGGTCGTGGCGCAGATCGCGCTGGTGCGGGAGGCCTACGGGCTGACCGCCGACGACCGGTTCGTCGCCGCGTTCGCCCCCTTCGCCATCCTCGGCCCGGCGCTGGGCATCGGCTCCGCGGTGCCCGACATCGACGTCACCGCGCCGGGCACGCTCACCGCGCCCGCCCTCGCCGACGCCGTCGCCGCCGTCGACGCCACCGTGCTCTTCGCCGCGCCCGCGGCGCTGCGCCGGGTGGTGGCCACCGCCGGCGAGCTCACCGACGCGCAGCGGACCGTGCTGGCCGGGGTCCGCCTGGTGGTGTCGGCCGGCGCCCCGGTGCCGGCGTCCCTGCTGCGCTCGCTGCGCGAGGTGCTGCCCGCCGCCGAGGCGCACACGCCCTACGGGATGACCGAGGCGCTGCCGGTCACCGACGTCTCGCTGCCCGAGATCGAGGCCGCCGAGCAGGAGGCGGGCGGGAGGCCGGACGGCGTCTGCGTCGGCCGCCCGCTGCCCGGGGTGGAGGTGCGGGTCAGCCCGCTGGACGACGCCGGCGCCGCCGTCGGTCCGCTGAGCACCGCCCCCGGCGTCACCGGCGAGGTGTGCGTGCGGGGCGCGCACGTCAAGGACCGGTACGACGCCCTGTGGATCACCGAGCGGCTGTCCTCCCGCGACGCCGGCTGGCACCGCACCGGCGACGTCGGGCACCTGGACGCCGACGGCCGGCTGTGGGTGGAGGGCCGGCTGCCGCACGTGGTCACCACGCCCGCCGGCCCGGTCACCCCGGTCGGCGTCGAGCAGCGGGTGGAGCAGCTGCCCGGGGTCGCCGCGGCCGCCGCGGTCGGGGTGGGCCCCGCGGGCATCCAGCAGGTGGTCGTCGTGGCCGTCCCGGCGGGGGTGGGCTCCAGGCGTCGAGCCGGGATGCGACTGGCCCCCGCCGACCTCGCCGACGCCGTCCGCGCGCGGGCAGCGGTGCCGGTGTCGGCCGTGCTCACCACCGACCGGCTGCCGGTCGACATCCGCCACCAGTCGAAGGTCGACCGGGCCGCCGTGGCCCGGCAGGCCGCCCGGCTGCTCGCCGGCTCGCGCACCCGCCTGCGCCGGCCCGGAGCGTGAGGCGCCCGTGAAGGTGCTGGTCACCGGGGCCAGCGGGATGCTCGGCCGGGCCACCGCCGCCGCGCTGGTCCAGCGCGGCGACGAGGTCACCGTGCTGCAGCGCCGCCCCGCGGGGCTGCCGTGCGCGGAGGTGCTGGCCGACGTGGCCGACCGGGGCGCGGTGGCCCGCGCCGTGGCCGGGCACGACGCGGTGGTGCACCTGGCCGCGAAGGTCGACGTCGTCGGGCCGTGGCACGAGTACCAGCGGGCCAACGTCGAGGGCACCCGGTCGGTGGTCGAGGCCTGCCGCGCCGGCGGTGTCGCACGGCTGGTACACGTCTCCTCGCCGTCGGTCGCGCACGCCGGCGCGGCGCTGGCCGGCGCGGGCGCCGGGCCGGCCGACCCGGTCCGGGCCCGCGGTGCGTACGCCCGCTCCAAGGCGCTGGCCGAGCAGGAGGCGCTCGCGGCGGACTCCGCGGCGCTGGCCGTGCTCGCCGTCCGCCCGCACCTGGTGTGGGGGCCGGGCGACCCGCAGCTGGTCGAGCGGATCGTCACCCGGGCCCGCGCCGGCCGGCTGCCGGTGATCGGCACGGGCGCGGCGATGATCGACAGCACCTACGTGGACAACGCCGCCACGGCGCTGGTCGCCGCGGTCGACGCCTGCGGACCGGTGCACGGGGAGGCGCTGGTGGTGTCCAACGGCGAGCCCCGACCGGTCGCCGAGGTGCTCGACCGGCTGTGCCGGGCCGCCGGGGTGCCCGGCCCGACCCGGCGCGTCCCGTTCCCGCTCGCCTGGGCCGCCGGCGCTGCCGTCGAGGGTGTCTGGCGGGCCACCGGCCGCCGGGACACTCCCCCGCTGACCCGCTTCCTCGCCGAGCAGCTGGCCACCGCGCACTGGTTCGACCAGCGCCGCACCCGCGAGGCGCTGGGCTGGCGTCCCGCGGTGTCCCTGGACGACGGCTTCACCCGGCTGGCCGCGTCCGCCGCGGCCGGCTGACCGCTCGGGAGGGGCGCCGTGGGCGGGCAGGACGGCTTCGACCAGTTCGTCGCCGATCATCGACGTGACCTGCTCGGCTCGGCGCTGCTGCTCACCGGCGACCGTCTCGACGCCGAGGAGCTCGTCCAGGCCGCTCTCGTGCGGACCCGGCGGGTCTGGCCTCCGGCCGATCCGCTGGGCACCGCCCGCCGTGCGCTGGTCGCCGGGGCAACCCGCCGCGGCTCCTGGCGGCCGGCCGGCGGGGAGGTCGCCGCGGAGCTGCCCGATCCCGCAGGCGCGGTGGACGACGAGCTGGCCCGAGCGCTGCGGGAGCTGCCGCGCCGTGCCCGGGCCGCCGTGGTGCTCCGGCACCACGAAGGGCTCGACGAGGCGTCGGTCGCGGCGCTGCTGGACTGCCCGGTGCCCGCTGCCGCGGCCGAGGTGGCCCGCGGCGTCGAGCGGCTGCGCCCCGCGGTCCGGCCCGACCCCTACCGGCCGGCGCACCCGGTTCCCGACGAGCAGCGGCTGCAGGACGCCCTGGCCCGGCTGGCCGCGGCGCCCGGCCGGTGGCGGCTGGACGCACCGCAGGCCGTCGCCGACGTCGGATCCCGGCGGTCCGGACGGCGCCGGCGCGCACTGGGAGGGGCGGCTCTCACCGCACTGGTCCTGACCGGCGCCGTGGTCACGCTGGACCGGCCAGCACCGGTGCTCCGGACCCCGCCGGGAGCGCCCGCCGCCGCCGAACCGCCAGCAGCCGCTGCGCCCCCGGCCGAGCCTTTGCCCACCGCGCCCGTGCTGACCAGCCCGGCCCGGGGCTCCCTCGCCGGAGACCCGGCGTTCCTCGCCGCTGCCCAGCAGGCCGACTGGGGCCCGCTGGAGGCGCCCCCGGTGGTCGACCGGAGCGTCGTCTTCGCCGGGGACACGCCCGCCGGGCGCGCGGTGCTGGTCGTCGGCACGGTCACGGAGGACTTCCGGGGAGTCTGGCTGACCGGTCCGGTGGGGGCGCCGCCGGCGCAGCTGACCCCGCACGTCCCCCGCGGGCTGGGCGAGGGCCGGCCGCTCACCCTGTTGCTGGGCGGGCCGGGGCCGGCGTCGCTCATCGTGGTCGCCGGGCGCGAGGACGTGGTGGAGGTGTCCGACCGGCTGCTGGTCGGGGCCCGCGGCACCGTGGGCCGTCGTTACACACCCGTCGAGACCGTCGACGGGGCGGCCGTCGTGCCGGCCCGCACGACGGAGGACGGGCCGAGCATCAGCGTCCGGGTCACGCGCGAGGGCCGGGTGGTGCTCCGCTCGGCCGTCGCCTGGCCCGGCGACCGGCCGGGCCGCACGGTCCCGCTCCCCGAGCTCACCACGCTGCGCCCCACCGCCGGCCCGGCCGACGACCGGGTGGTCGCCGCGGCGCTGACCGGGGTGGCCGTGCCACTGGGCGTCGAGCCCGCTGAGCTGCAGCCGGAGCT
The DNA here is from genome assembly GCF_054050755.1 of Modestobacter sp. SYSU DS0511. Lineage (NCBI taxonomy): Bacteria > Bacillati > Actinomycetota > Actinomycetes > Geodermatophilales > Geodermatophilaceae > Modestobacter > Modestobacter sp. SYSU DS0511. The sequence continues at coordinate 84,020 of NZ_JBJGZY010000001.1, read as the reverse complement.
GCTGTGGAACGGCGAGCTGCCGCTCAGCACCGGCCCGGGGTCGGTGGTGGTGGTGCTGGCGCGCAGCCCGGGGGGCGCCCTGGTGGTCACCACCTGGGCCGGGGGTGGCGGCGGCGCGGTCACCTGCGGCACCCAGACCCCCGCCGGCAGCACCGACCCGGCCTCGCTGACCATCGCCCGGGTCTGCGACGTCGAACCGCCCGGGCTCCGCTGGTCCGACGGTGCCCGGTGGCTGGTCGTCACCGCGCCGGCGGCGGGGACCGTGGCGGAGGTGCTCGACGACCGCGAACGGGTGCTGACGTCGCTCCCCCTCACCGGGGGCGGCGCCGTGACCGAGCTGCCCGAGGGCGCCCGGTCGGTGCGGGTGCTCGACGGCACCGGCGAACCGATCGCCCAGACCCCCGTCGCGGCCTCGCCCACCCAGCCCTTCGGCGACTTCGGGTCCGGGCTCCAGCGCTGACCGCCCCTGCTCAGCTCACACCCGGGGCCGGCCCCCTGTGCGCTCCACCTTGCCGACGCGTAACGCCGGCGGCGGCTCGGGGAAACACGCCGTCCATACCTTCGCCAGGCACCCCGAGGCGCCCGTCGGGCGCCCGCACCGCCGCGAAGGAGCACCCGCCCCATGCCTCACTCCCCCAGGCAGCTGGTCGTCATCGGCGGCGGCATGGTCGCCCACCGGCTGGTGGAGGCGCTGGTCGACCGGGGCGGGGTCGGCGTGGGCGACGAGGACGGGGGCGGCTGGCAGGTCACCGTGCTCGCCGAGGAGCCCCGCGCCCCCTACGACCGGGTGGCGCTGACCTCCTACTTCTCCGGCCGGGATCCCGAGGACCTGTCGCTGGGCCAGCCGGAGCTGTGGGAGACGCCGGGGGTCACCCTGCGCCGCGGCGAGCAGGTCACCGCCGTCGACCGCGCCGCCCGGCGGATCACCACCGCCTCGGGCCGGGAGCTGCCCTACGACGCGCTGGTGCTGGCCACCGGCTCCTCCCCCTTCGTGCCGCCGGTGGAGGGGCGCGACCTCACCGGTTGCTTCGTATACCGGACCATCGACGACGTCGCCGCGCTGCGGCAGTACGTGACCGACCGGCAGCGGGAGCTGCCCCGCCCGGTCACCGGCGCCGTCGTCGGCGGGGGGCTGCTCGGCCTGGAGGCCGCCGGGGCCCTCACCGCGCTCGGCGTCGAGACCTCCGTGGTCGAGTTCGCGCCCCGGCTGATGCCGCTGCAGGTCGACGACGGCGGCGGCGAGGCGCTGGCCCGGCTGGTCGGCGCGCTCGGCGTGCGGGTCCACGCCGGCACCGCGACGGCGAAGCTCACCGCGGGGCGCGACGGCCGGGTCGGCCGGATGCACGCCGCGGAGGGCTCGGCCACCGGGCTCGAGCAGCTGGACGTCGACGTCGTGGTGTTCGCCGCCGGCGTCCGCCCCCGCGACGAGCTGGCCCGCGCCGCCGGGCTGCCGGTGGGCCCCCGCGGTGGCGTGCTGGTCGACGCCAGCTGCCGCTCCGAGGACCCGACGGTGTACGCCATCGGTGAGGTCGCCGCGGTCGACGGACGCACCTACGGCCTGGTGGCGCCGGGCTACACGATGGCCGAGGTGGTCGCCGACCGGCTGCTCGGCGGTGCCGCGGAGTTCCCGGGCGCCGACCTCTCGACCAAGCTGAAGCTGCTCGGGGTCGACGTCGCCAGCTTCGGCGACGCGTTCGGCACCACGCCCGGGGCGCTGTCGGTGGTCTACGGCGACCCGGTCGCCGGGGTCTACAAGAAGCTGGTGCTCTCCGACGACGCCCGCACGCTGCTCGGCGGCATCCTGGTCGGCGACGCCACCGCCTACGCCGGGCTGCGCCCGATGGTCGGCCGCGAGCTGGGCGGTGACCCGGCGGCCTGGCTGCTGCCCGAGGGCGCCGAGGGCGGTCCGGCCTCGGCCGAGCTGCCCGACGACGCCGCGGTCTGCTCCTGCAACAACGTCACCGCCGGCACGATCCGGGACGCCGTGCGCTGCGAGGGCTGCACCGACCTGGGCGGGGTGAAGGCGTGCACGAAGGCGGGCACCAGCTGCGGCTCGTGCCTGCCGCTGGTGAAGAAGCTGGTGACCACCGAGCTCGAGGCCGCCGGCGTCACCGTCAGCTCCGCGTTGTGCGAGCACTTCGACGTGAGCCGCGCGCAGCTGTTCGACATCGTGCGGGTCACCGGGATCGCGAGCTTCAGCGAGCTGGTCGAGCGGCACGGCCGCGGCCGCGGGTGCGACATCTGCCGGCCGGTGGTCGCCTCGATCCTGGCCAGCCTGGACGGCCGGCACGTGCTGGACGGCGAGCGGGCGGCGCTACAGGACACCAACGACCACGTGATGGCCAACATCCAGAAGGACGGCACGTACTCGGTGGTGCCGCGGGTGCCCGGCGGGGAGATCACGCCGGAGGGGCTGATCGCGATCGGCGAGGTGGCCCGGGACTTCGGGCTGTACACGAAGATCACCGGCGGGCAGCGGATCGACCTGTTCGGTGCGCGGATGGAGCTGCTGCCAGCGATCTGGCAGCGGCTGGTGGACGCCGGCTTCGAGTCCGGTCACGCCTACGGCAAGTCGCTGCGCACGGTGAAGTCCTGCGTGGGCTCGACCTGGTGCCGCTACGGCGTGCAGGACTCCGTCGGGCTCGCGGTCGCCCTGGAGCTGCGGTACCGCGGCCTGCGCTCGCCGCACAAGATCAAGCTCGGTGTCTCGGGGTGCGCCCGGGAGTGCGCGGAGGCGCGCGGCAAGGACGTCGGGGTGATCGCCACCGACAAGGGGTGGAACGTCTACGTCGGCGGCAACGGCGGGTTCACCCCGCGGCACGCGCAGCTGCTGGCCGAGGACCTCGACACCGAGACGCTGGTGCGCACCATCGACCGGTTCCTCGTCTACTACGTGCGCACCGCCGACCGGCTGCAGCGCACCGCGCCCTGGCTGGAGGAGATCGAGGGCGGGCTGGAGCACGTGCGCGCCGTGGTGCTGGAGGACTCCCTCGGCATCGCCGCCGACCTGGACGCGGCGATGGCCGCGCACGTGGAGGGCTACACCGACGAGTGGCGGGCGACGCTGGAGGACCCGGAGAAGCTGCGCCGGTTCGCCGCGTTCGTGAACGCGCCCGACTCTCCTGACCCGTCGCTGGCCTACGTCGTCGAGCGCGGGCAGCCGCGGCCGGTGACCGACGCCGACCGTGCCGATGCCGACCGACCCGGTGCCGTGCTCGTCGCCGGCCCCCGCCTGGAGGTGCTCCCCCGATGACCGCGAGCCTCGAACGTCCCACTGCGACCACGACCGTCGCGGAGACTCCGACTGCGACCGGCTGGACGGCGGTCTGCGCGTTCGACGACCTGCTGCCCGAGCGCGGGGTGGCCGCGCTGGTGGACGGCGTCCAGGTGGCGGTGTTCCGGCTGTTCGACGGCAGTGTGCACGCGGTGGGGCACCGGGATCCGTTCAGCGGCGCGCACGTGCTGGCCCGCGGCCTCGTCGGCACCCGCGGCGACGCCCCGACGGTCGCGTCACCGATGTACAAGCAGGTGTTCGACCTGCGTACCGGCCAGTGCCTGGACGACCCTGCGGTGAGCGTTCCGGTGCACCAGGTGCGCGTGCGCGACGGCCTGGTCGAGGTCGCCGTCAGCTGAACCACCATCCGCTCGGCCTCTCCTCACCCGTCCCGCTCCCCGCCCGGTCCATTCCCCGCCCGGTCCACCCCTGCCCCCGTCCACCCCTGCGCCCCGTCCGCTGCCGTGCCGTGTCGACGAGACGACGTGTCGACACGGCACCGGACCTCCGCGTCGACACGTCGGCATGACGACATGGGGACGCTCCGGGCGTGGACTCAGAACGGCGGGGGGTCGTGGTCCGGCCCGGGGGCTGGCGATTCCGGGCCGGCGGCTGAGCGGGACTCGGGTGGTTCGGGATCGGGCGGTCGGAGGCCGGGTGGTCGGGTGGTGCGGGTGACCCCGCTGGGGGTGGTGACCTGCAGGGTGCCGTCGGGGGTCATGGCGAACCGCCAGCCGGGGGCGTGGGTCTTGAGCCGGTGGTGGCTGCGGCACAGGCAGCAGAGGTTGGTGCAGTCGGTGGCGCCGCCGCAGGCGTGTGGGACGGCGTGGTCGAGGTCGGCCCAGCCGGCGCGCTGCCCGCAGTTGGGGAAGCGGCAGCGGCGGTCGCGGGTGGTCACGAAGGAACGCTGGCGGGGCGTGGGCTGGTAGCGCTCGGTGGGTGGCGGCGGCCCGAGCACCGGGCAGGCGCACGGCCCGCTGCCCTCGGCTTCGTCCTGCGTGGCGTCGTTCTGCGCGGCGTCGTGCTCGCCGTTGCTGGGGTCGGGGTGGTCGGGGCAGCCGCGCTTGGCCAGGCGGGCCAGCTCGGCCGGCGTCACGGTGGCCAGCAGTTCCCCGTCCGGGCCGGTGATCGCGTACGTGAGCGACCCGCCGTCGGGGGCGGTCAGCCCGAGGGCGCCGACCCGGGCCAGCAGGTCGCGCAGGTGGGCGGCGGTGATCGGCAACCCGTTCACCTCACCCGGCATCACCCCGCCCTCCAGCGCCTCCAGCGCCGCGGTAATGGTCAGGTTCGCCGCGATCAGCGGCAGCCCGGAGTCGGCGGGGCGGAGGAGCAGCGCCGCGGCCACCAGCGTGCGCAGCTGACCGATCGGCCGGGGATCCCCGTCGGCCTTGAGCATCTTCGCCAGCTGGTCGGTCAGGTCGCGCGCCTGCGCGGCCTCATCGGCGGGCAGGTCCACCGCCAGCACCGCACGCCCGTCGGCGGCCGAGGGGTACACGTGCACGTCGGCGGCTTTCGCCGCCGCCGCCCGCGCCTCCTCCGCCGCCGCGGCATCGAAGCGCAGCACCAGCTCGGTGGCCCGCTCGCCGAGCCTGGTCACCGACAGGTCACTGGCTTCGGCCAGCAGCCGTTCTTCGACGCGGGCGGCGACGTCGGCGGGAACGGACGTCACCGCATCGGCCAGCTGCTGCGCTCGCCGCTCATCCAGCTCCCCGGCCCGCAGGGCGGCGAAGGTGGCCGGCAGCTTCCGCGCCCAGGTCAACGCCCGGGTCAACCGGATGGCCGCGGTTCCCCGCCCCACGTTGAGCACCGTGGCCAGCTCGGCGGTGAAGAACTCACTCACCTCACCCTCGGCCGGCTGCGCCGTCCACCCCGCCCGCCGCCCACCCCGGGCATCAGCTGCGGGATCGGCCGAGGCGGGCCGCTGACCGGCCAGGGCCAAGATCAGCTCCGCTTCGTGCGCGGTGTCCTGCGCGCGGCGCCGCTGCACCCGCTGCAGCTCCTCGGCCAGCTCCTCATCGCTCAGCCACGCCGCGGGCAGCCGGGAGGGCTCGACCGGGTGCTCGAGCGTCCAGTCGAGGACCAGCCCCTCGACCACGCTCGACCCACGCCTCCGCGACATGACCCGAACATACGTTCGACGTACGACAGTTCCGAGCGGACCAACGGGCCCGCCGGGTCACCAGCCGAGCCAGTCGACCGCCTCCCGCGCGGTCCCCGGCGGCACCGCGTGCCCCCCGTCGAACTCGCGGTAGGTGACGTCGTAGCCGTCGTCCCGCAGGTCCGGGACGAGGTCGCGGCTGGTCCGGTCGATCGGCAGCACCTCGTCGGCGGTGCCGTGCGAGACGAACACCGCCGGCTGCCCCGAGCGCGGACCGTTCGGCACGAACCCGGGTGAGAAGGCGACGACCCGGCGGAACAGCTCCCCGTTGGCCAGACCCAGCCCGAGCGCGTAGGTGGCGCCGTCGGAGAACCCGGCGACGGCGACCCGCGCCGGGTCGATCGCCACCTGCGCGAAGACCGCGTCGAGCGCCCGGTCGACCAGGTCGACGTCGTCGCCCCAGCCACCGCGGACGGCGTCCCAGGTCGAACCGCGGGAGGCCGGGGCCAGCAGCACCAGACCCCGCTCGTCGGCCAGCCCCTGGAGCAGGCCGATGCCCGCCGCGGCGTCGCCGCTCGCGCCGTGCAGCGAGACCACCAGCGGTGCCGGCCGCTGCGGGTCCAGCCCCGGCGGCACGTGCAGCAGCGCGTCGCGGTCGCTCTCCAGCCCCAGCGGGCGGGTGCCGGACGGCGCCTCCGTCCCTGGCGCTCCGTCGGGCCGAGCGGTCAGCGTGGCCGCGTCGTCGTCCCCACCACCGCCGCCCCGCGAGGTGACCACCTGCCCACCGCAGCCGGCGAGCACGAGCCCACCAGCCAAGGCGAGCAGTTGCCGTCGGGACACCGCACCCGGCACGGCGATCACGTCCGGTCGAGCAGCCGCCCGACGGCCTCGACGACGACGTCGGGACGGTCGGCGGGTACGAAGTGGCTGGCGCCCTCGACCATGGTGAGCCGGGCGTCGGGCAGGTCGTCGGCCAGCCGCTGCCCGTAGCGGGGCTTCATCTGGTGGTCCAGCCGGCCCCACACGATCTCGGCCGGCATGGTCAGCCGGGGCAGGAACGGCGCCACCGTCTGGGTGTAGACCGAGTCCAGCGACCGCAGGTGCCGGGCCAGCAGCCGCGGGCCACCGGGGCGGGCCCACGGGGCCACGAAGCGGTCGATGAACGCCCCGGCGCGGTCCTGGTCGGCGAACAACGCCCGCAGCGCCGGGCGCAGCGCGGCGGCCACGGCCGGCGGGGGCAGCTGCCGCACCAGCGGCCAGGCGGCCTTCATCGCCCGCACCAACGGCACCGGCCAGCCGTCGTAGCTGACGCCGTCGACCACCCCCAGGCCGGTGACGCGGTCGGGCGCGATCGTGGTCAGGATCTGCGCCACCCCGCCACCGAGGTCGTGCCCGACCACGACCACCCGGTCGAGCTCCAGGGCGTCCAGCAACCGGAGCAACAGCGCCGCCTGGGTGGCCAGGTCGACCGAGTGGCCGTCCGGGGCCACGGACTCGCCGTAGCCCAGCATGTCGACGGCGAACACCCGCGCGCGGGCGGCGATCGGCGGGACGACGTCCTCCCACAGCCGGTGGTTGGTGGGGATGCCGTGCACCAGCAGCACCGGGGGCCCGGCCTCCCCCGCCGTCCACACGTTCAGGTGCACGCCCCCCACGTCGACGAGTCGGGTCCGCCCGGTCGGCAGCTGGTCGATGTCCGCTCCGCTCATGCGCGATCCGGTGCCCAGCCGGTCCATGGAGACACACGGATCACCGATGTGTACGGTCGTACACATGAACGACGCGCGCACCATGCGCGAGCGGATGCTCGCCGGTGACCTCTACATCGCCGACGACCCGGAGCTGGCTGCGGAGAGCACCCGCGCCCAGCAGCTCACCCACCGCTACAACACGATGGACCCCACCGACGGCGCCGCCCGCCGCGAGGTGCTCGAGCAGCTGCTGGCCGCGTTCGGCCCTGGCAGCGAGCTGCGCCCGCCGTTCCACTGCGACTACGGCCACCGGACGACGGTGGGGGCGCGCACCTTCGCCAACTTCGGCCTGGTCGTCCTGGACGTCGCGACGGTGACCATCGGGGACGACGTGCAGATGGGCCCGAACGTCCAGCTGCTCACCGCCACCCACCCCGTCGACCCCGGCCCGCGGCGCGAGAAGTGGGAGGGGTCGGCCCCCATCACCGTCGGCGACAACGTCTGGCTCGGCGGCGGGGTCATCGTCTGCCCGGGCGTGACCATCGGGCGCAACACCGTGGTCGGCGCCGGCGCGGTCGTCACCCGCGACCTGCCGGCGGACGTGGTCGCGGTCGGCAACCCGGCGCGCGTCGTGCGCCAGATCGGGTGAGCACCCGCCGGCACGATCCGCAGCGCGCCGAGCGGATCGTCGACGCGGCGCTGGACGTGATCGCCGAGCACGGCGTCGCCGGCACCACGCACCGGCTGATCGCCGCCGCCGCCGACGTCCCGCTGGGGTCGCTCACCTACCACTTCACCGGCCTCGACGACCTGCTCGCCCAGGCGTTCACCCGGCACGCCGAACGGATGGCGGTGATCTACGAGGCGCACTTCGACCGGGTGCCCGGCACCGCCGACGTCGTCACGGCGGTCACCGACCTGGTGCACGGGGACGCCGGTGCCGACGACCGGGACTGGGCGATCGCCTACGAGCTCTACCTGGCCGCGCTGCGCGACCCGTCGCTGCGCGCGGTCACCGAGTCCTGGATGCGTCGCAGCCGCGGCGTGCTGGAGCGCTTCGTCGACCCGGTCACCGCGCGCGGCGTCGACGCCCTGATCGAGGGGCTGGTCATGCACAAGGTGCTGGCCACCACCCCGGTCGACCGGGTCCAGACCACCGAGATCATCGCCCGCGTCGTGCGGCCGGGCACCGCCCCTGAGGAGCGCGCATGACCACCGCCACCGACGCGTCCGGCCCGACGGCCGCGCAGGTGCGCGCCGCCACCCGCGCGACGTACCTCGCCTTCATCGGCGCCGGCTTCGCCTTCGCCAGCTGGGCCGCCCGGATCCCGCAGGTCCGCACCCGGCTCGACCTCGACCCCGCCGCGCTCGGCCTGGTCCTGCTGGCGATCGCCGCTGGCTCGGTGATCGCGCTGCCGCTGTCCGGGCCGGTCATCGCCCGGCTGGGGTCACGACGCACGGTGACCCTGATGGCCGGGCTGCTGACCGTGGCTCTCGTCGTCGTCGCCGTGGCGCCGCTGATCGGCGTCCTCCCGCTGGTGATCGGGCTGTTCGTCATGGGCTTCGCCAACGGCGCCTGGGACGTCGGCATGAACGTCCAGGGCGCGGTGGTGGAACGCCACCTGGGCCAGGCGGTGATGAGCCGCTTCCACGCCGGGTTCAGCCTGGGCACCGTGGTCGGTGCCCTGGGCGGGGCGGCGATGGTCGCGCTGGACGTGTCGGTCACCGTGCACCTGCTCGGCGTCGCCGCCCTGGTCGCCGCGGTGGTCCCGGCGGCGGTCCGCGGCTTCGTCGCCGACGTCGAGGACACCCCCGACGGCGCGCGGCCGGCCGGCGAGGGCGGGGTGCTCGCCCGCTGGCGCGAGCCGCGCACCCTGCTGATCGGGGTGTTCGTGCTCGCCTTCGCCTTCGCCGAGGGGACGGCCAACGACTGGATCAGCATCGCGCTGATCGACGGGTACGGCCTCAGCCCGGCGCTGGGCACGCTGGGCTTCGCGCTGTTCCTCACCGCGATGACCGCGGCCCGCTGGGTGGGCCCGCCGCTGCTGGACCGGTTCGGCCGGGTGCCGCTGGTGCGGGCGCTCGCCGGGCTGGCCGTGGTCGGGCTGCTGCTGTTCGTCTTCGGCCCGAACCCCGCCGTCGCCTTCGCCGGGGCGCTGCTCTGGGGCGCCGGTACCTCGCTGGGCTTCCCGGTCGGCATGAGCGCCGCCGCCGACGACCCGGCGCACGCCGCGACCCGGGTCAGCGTCGTCGCCTCGATCGGGTACTGCGCGTTCCTGGCCGGCCCGCCGCTGATCGGCTTCCTCGGGCACGAGCTGTCGGTGCTGCGTGCGCTGACCGTGGTCGCGGTGCTGCTCGCCGTCGCGACCGTCATCGCCGGCGCGCTGCGGGAACCCGAGGCCGAGCCGGAGCGCGAGACGGAGACGGAGCCGTCCGAGCGGTGAGCAGGCGCCCTGCACCCGACGCCGGTCAGCTCTCGAGCAACTGGTCGCGCACCTGGCGGCGCAGCACCTTGCCGATCTGCGAGCGGGGCAGGTCCTCGACCGGCACCAGGCGCCGCGGCACCTTGTAGCCGGCCAGCTGCTCCCGGGCCCGGGCCCGCACGGCGTCCAGGTCGAGCGCGGGGTCGTCGAGCACGACGGCGGCGACGACCTCCTCCCCGCCGTCCGCGCCGGGCAGGCCGACCACGGCGGCGTCCCGGATGCCCGGCACCCCCTTGAGCACCTCCTCGACCTCCGAGGGGTGCACGTTGAACCCACCGGTGATGACCAGCTCCTTGATCCGGTCGACCACGGTGACGAAGCCGTCGTCGTCGGCGACCACGATGTCGCCGGTGCGCAGCCAGCCGCCAGGCAGCAGCACCTCGGCGGTCTCCTCGGGACGGTTCCAGTAGCCGGAGAACACCTGCGGGCCGCGGACCAGCAGCTCGCCCCGCTCCCCCGGCGCCCGCTCCACGGCCGGGTCGTCCGGGTCGACGACCCGCATCTCCGTGGACGGGAACGGCAGGCCGACGGTGCCGGGCCGGCGGGTCGGGCCCACCGGGTTGCCCAGCACGATCGGCGAGGTCTCGGTCATCCCGTAGCCCTCCACGACCAGGCCGCCGGTGAGCTCCTCCCACCGCTGCGCCGTCGCAGCCGGCAGCGGCATGGCACCGGAGAGGGCGAACCGGGTGCTGGACAGGTCGGCGCCGCGCTCGGCGGCCGCGGTGGCCAGCCGGTCGTAGACCGGCGGCACGGCCGGCAGGAAGGTCGGCGGCAGCCGGCGGGCCGCGGCGAGCACCTGGTCGACGTCGAACCGCGGGAACAGCACGAGCGTCGCGCCCAGCCGGACGGCGGCGACCAGCCCCAGCAGCATCCCGTAGGCGTGGAACAGCGGCAGCACCCCGTAGAACACCTCCTCGCCCTCCCGCAGCCCGGGCACCCAGGCGACCGACTGGGTGACGTTGGCCAGCAGGTTGCGGTGGGTGAGCACCGCCCCCTTCGGAGCGCCCGTGGTGCCGCCGGTGTACTGCAGCAGCGCGACGTCTGTGTGCGCCGGCCCCGGGTGCGCCGGATCGAGCGGCGGAGCCTCGGCGACCAGGTGCTCCCAGCCGAGCGCACCGGGCGCCGGGCCGGTGATCGCCGAGCGGGTGGCGCGCGCCTTCGGCACCGGCAGGCGCAGCGCCAGCCGCTTGGTCCACGGCAGCGCGCGGGTCAGGTCGACGGCGACGACGGTGCACCGGCCGGGGAGGTCGAGCCCCTGCACCAGCGGCGCGACCTTGTCCCAGACCACCGCGACGGTGGCCCCGTGATCCCGGAACTGGGTGTGCAGCTCCTCGGCGGTGTAGAGCGGGTTGTGCTCCACCACGACCGCGCCCAGCCGCAGCGCCGCGTAGAAGGCGACCACGTGCTGCGGGCAGTTGGGCAGCACCAGGGCGACCCGGTCACCGGGACCGACGCCGAGCCGGCGGAGCGCCTCGGCGGCGCGCGCGACCCGGTCGGCGAGCTGCGCGTAGCTGGTCGCGCCGCCGGAGAAGTCCAGCGCCGTGCGGTCGGGGAAGCGCGCCGCGGCCTCGGCCAGCAGGTCGCCCACGGTCTGCTCGGGCACCTCCACCCGGGCGGGCACCCCGGGTGCGTAGCTGCGGGTCCAGTGCGGCACCGGTTCGGCGGTCACCCGGACAGCGAACCACGCGCGGCGCGCAGGCCGCCCGGGGACCGGTCACTCCGGGGGGACAACGTGGAGATCTCGTGACGATCGGCCGGTGGATGTGCCGCCGGGTGTGTGCCCGAGCACACCTCCGGGCACCACCTCCCCGTCGATCCCAGGAGGCCCGCGATGCCGACCCCCTCGCCCCGACCGTCGGCCCGACTCTGGCGCGGGATGACCCGGGCCAGCCGGCTGGCCGCGCCCGCGCTGTACGTGGGCACCGCACTGCTGGGCGCCACCGCGACGTCCGTGCCGTCTCTCCTGCTCGTCGGGCTGCTGTCCGGCGCTGCCGTCGGCATGACGATCGGCCTGGCCGACCCGGGGTTCCCGGCGTCCCCGGCGGCCCGCCGCCGGGCGATCTGTGCCGCCGGCATCGGGGTCCTGCTGCTGCCGTTCGCCACCGGGATCGGTCTGCTGGGCAGCACGGGCGTGCTGGTCGTGCCGCTGCTGCTGGTGCTCTGCGCCGTGACGGCCGCCGGGTGGCTCGCCGAACTCGACACCGGCCCGGCCCCCGCGTCGCGGGAGCCGCTGCCCCGCCCGGTGGACCAGCTGACCACCGAGCAACTGTTCGCCACCTGGTCGGCCAGCGGGGAGCAGCTGCGCCGCCCGGTGTCGCCGGGCACCCGGGCGGAGCTCGCCGAGCTCCGCGCGGCGCTGCTGGACGAGCTGCTGCGGCGGGAGCCGGAGACCACCGCGCGCTGGCTCGATCAGGGGGCACCGGCCCCCCGGCACCACCGGGACGGCGGCACCCCGGTCTGACCGGGCGCACACCGCTGTCAGCGGGCCGGGCCGTGGACCGCCGGAACTCCGGCAGGCCACGGCCCGGTCACCGACGTCGGGTCACAGCGGCTGGACGTCGTCCGCCTGCAGGCCGCGGTCACCCGGGCGGGCGGAGAACTCCACGCGCTGGCCCTCGTCCAGGCTGCGGTAGCCACCCTCGTCGGCGATCGCCGAGAAGTGCACGAAGACGTCCTCGCCGCCGTCGTCGGGCTCGATGAACCCGAACCCCTTCTCCGCGTTGAACCACTTCACCGTGCCCTGGCTGCCACCGCCGCCACCGCGGCGGGCCGGCCGGGGCTCCCGCGGCCGCTCGTCGCGGTACCGGTCGTCCCGGCCGCGGGAGTCGCGACCGTAGGAGTCCCCGCCGTAGGCGTCCCGGCCGTAGGAGTCCCGGCCGTAGGAGTCCCGGCCGTAGGAGTCCCGGCCGCCGCGCTGCGGCCGGCCGCCGCCGAGCGGCTCCACCGAGTCGGCCTGCAGGCCGCGCTCGCCGGGGCTGGCGGTGAACGCCACGCGCTGGCCCTCGTCCAGGCTCCGGTACCCGCCGTCGTCGGCGATGGCGGAGAAGTGCACGAAGACGTCCTGCCCGCCGTCGTCGGGCTCGATGAACCCGAAGCCCTTCTCGGCGTTGAACCACTTCACCGTGCCCTCGGAACCGCCACCGCGGCCACGCGTGGGGCGCTCGTCCCGCCGCCGGTCATCGCGCCGGTCATCGCGCCGGTCGTACTGGGGCCGGGCCGGCCCGCGGCCCAGCGGCTCGACCGAGTCGGCCTGCATGCCGCGCTGGCCGGGGCTGGCGGTGAACGCCACGCGCTGGCCCTCGTCCAGGCTGCGATAGCCACCGTCGTCGGCGATCGCGGAGAAGTGCACGAAGACGTCCTCGCCGCCGTCGTCGGGCTCGATGAACCCGAACCCCTTCTCCGCGTTGAACCAGCGGACGGTGCCCTCGCTGCCGCCGCCACCGCTGCGGCGCGGCGCCCGCTCCGGCCGCCGACCGTGCTCCTCGCGGGACTGCTCGCGACCGAACTGCTCGCGCCCGGACTGCTCACGACCGCGCCGCGGTGCGCCGCCGAGCGGCTGCACCGCGTCGGCCTGCAGACCGCGCTGGCCCGGGCTGGCGGAGAACTCGACCCGCTGCCCCTCGTCCAGGCTGCGGAAACCACCGTCGTCCGCGATGGCGGAGAAGTGCACGAAGACGTCCTCGCCGCCCTCGTCGGACTCGATGAACCCGAATCCCTTCTCCGCGTTGAACCACTTCACCGTGCCCTGGGGCATCCGTCTCTTCCCTGCTCTCGACATCCCCCGGCCCCGTCTCCGGGCCGGTCCATCCACCGGTGCACCTCGCCCGCTCGGGTCGAGCGGGCGGCACCGGTCCCCTCCACTGTGACAGGTGGGGCCAGGGACGGCGCACGGACCGGAGCCGGGCGACCGGTACGCGCACCTGCCCGGGCCGGGCGGCTGCTCTAGCGTTCGGCGGGTGACCTCGCCGTTCATCGCCCCGCCCACGCTGCCCGCCGACGCCGATCCGCGGGAGGCCACCGGCCGTCCCGTGGGCTGGGGCGTGGTCGCCACCGGGCGGATCGCCGCGACCGTGACCGCCGACCTCGCCCTGCTGCCCGACGCCGTGCTGCAGGCGGTGAGCTCCCGGGAGGCCGGCCGCGCCCGGGCGTTCGCCGAGCGGTTCGGGTTCGCCTCCTGGTACGCCGACACCGACGGCAGCACGGGACTGGGCCAGCTGCTCGCCGACCCGGCGGTGGAGGCGGTCTACGTGGCCACCCCGCACGCCCAGCACGCCGCGGTGGTGCGCGCGGCGCTGCGCGCCGGCAAGTCCGTGCTGTGCGAGAAGCCGCTGACGATCAACGCCCGGGAGTCGCAGGAGCTGGCCGAGCTGGCCCGCGAGCGCGGGCTGTTCCTCATGGAGGCGGTGTGGACGCGCTTCCTGCCGGCCCTGCAACGAGCGCTGTCCGTCGCCGCCTCCGGCGAGATCGGCACCGTGCAGTGGGTGGCCGCCGAGGTGGGCTTCCCGGCCCCGGCCGACCCCACCGCCCGGATCTGGGCCCGGGCCGATGGTGGCGGGTCCCTGCTCGACCTCGCCGTCTACCCGCTGCTGTGGGCCTGGGGCACGCTCGGCCGGCCGGACTCGGTGACCGCCGTGGGCACGCTGAACGCCGAGGGCGTCGACGCGCAGAGCGCGCTGTCGCTGCAGTGGTCCTCCGGCGCGCAGGCCCAGCTGACCACCTCGCTGCTGGCCCGCTCCCCGCACACCGCGCTGGTCTGCGGCAGCAACGGCTGGATCCGCACCACCGGTGAGCACGCGGTCTACCGGCCCACCCGGCTGGAGGTGCAGGCCGGCGAGGGCCCGCCGCGCACCGAGGAGTTCCCGCTGATCGGCTCGGGCTACGTGTGGGAGCTGCGCGAGGCCACCCGCTGCATCCAGGCCGGGCTCACCGAGAGCCCGACCATGCCGGTCGCCGACACGCTGGCGACGATGGAGCTGCTCGACGAGGTCCGCCGCCAGCTCGGCGTCGTCTACCCCAACGACGAGGTGTGAGCCCCGCGGGTCAGTGCAGCGCCGCGTCGGCCGGGCCGGTGGCCCACCGGCGGAACCGGACGACGAGGCCCGCGCGGGTCGGCGCGCAGCAGTACGGGCCCGCGGACACCGGCACCCCGGGCGGGAAGGCGGCGACCCGGACCAGCCGGAACGGCTCGTCGTCGACCCGGGCGCGCACCGTCACCGCGTCCCCCGACCGGCTGGCGCGCACGGTGACCCGCCGGCCGGCCCACCCCGGCACCGGCGCCACCGACCAGTCCGAGCGGCCCAGGGTGACCACGGCGCCCAGCTGCGGCGCCCCGTCGGAGAACTCCACACCGGTCTTGAGCCAGGTCTCGGCGTCGGCGCGCAGCACCAGCCCGGCCTGGTCGAACTGCTGGTCGTAGTCGACGTCGAACACCACCTCCACCGCGCCCGGGTCGTCCAGCGGGGCGAGCAGCGCGTGGGCGTCGTCGTGGACGAAGCCGTAGGCGGTGTGCCGCCAGGCGTCGCTGCCCTCGACGGCGGTGACCAGCAGGTCCGGGCCGTCGGTGGTCGCCGCTGCCGGCGCGGTGGTCCAGCTGCCGGCGCTCCAGGCCAGTGCGGTGGTCACCTGGCCAGTGGACCACGTCGACCCGCACGCGGCACGGGCCGTCGACCACCTGCGCTCGCCGGCGTGGGAAGGTCGGGTACGACCTCCCCTCCCGGGGGGCGCCCGGTACGGGCACGGTCGAGTCGGACGAGGGAGCATGAGCACGATCCACGAGTCCGCGAACCGACCCCGGCGTCGCCGCGGTCCACGGGCACTGGTCCGGTCGTGGCTGGGCCGCCTGGCGGCGCAGCGGATCCGGTCCACCGGCACCGACCTGTCCGAGCTCACGTTCCTGCCGGAGGCCGCGCGGCTGCCGCTGCTGCGGCACGGCACCGACCCGGTGCCCGAGCTCGCCGAGCTGCGCGCCCGCTGCCCGGTGGACCGGCTCGACCTCCCCCTCGGCCTGACCGTGCACCTGGTGACCGGCTACGAGCAGGCGCGCGCCGTCCTCGCCGACCGCGACTCCTACAGCAACGACATCCGGCACCTGTTCGCCGACACCGGCCCGGGCTCGACCGCCGACGTCGGCGGTCTCGGCCTCACCGACCCCCCGCTGCACACCCGGCTGCGCAAGCTCGTGGCCCCGGAGTTCACCCGGCAGCGGCTGGCGCGCCTGGCGCCGGAGATCGAGGCGACCGTGGCCCGGCGGCTAGACGAACTGGCGACCGCCGGCTCGCCGGCGGACCTGGCCGAGCTGGTCTCCTGGCGGGTGCCGATGGACGTGATCTGCGGGCTGCTGGGGCTCGACGACACCGACCACGAGGCGTTCCTCCGGCTGGGCACCCAGCGGTTCGACGCCACCGGGGGTGTGGCGGAGGCGCTGGGCGCGGTCTCGGAGCAGAAGAAGATGCTGCTGGACGTGGTGGCCCGGCAGCGCAGCGCGCCGGGCGACGGCCTGATCGGGCGGATCCTGCAGGCCGAGGGCGACGCCGTCTCCGACGACGAGCTCGCCGGGCTGGTCGACGGGATCGTCACCGGCGGCTACGAGACCACCGCCAGCACCATCTCGCTGGGCACGGTGGTGCTGCTGCGCGACCCCGCCTCCGCGGCCCTGGTG
This sequence comes from Modestobacter sp. SYSU DS0511, assembly GCF_054050755.1. Lineage (NCBI taxonomy): Bacteria > Bacillati > Actinomycetota > Actinomycetes > Geodermatophilales > Geodermatophilaceae > Modestobacter > Modestobacter sp. SYSU DS0511. Next base: position 67,816 of record NZ_JBJGZY010000001.1, on the reverse strand, counting down.
CGGAACGGCTCCCCCGATGACGTCGACCGGGTGGTGGAGGAGCTGCTGCGCTACCTCTCGGTGGTCCAGGTGGCGTTCCCGCGGTTCGCCAAGCGCGACCTGGAGCTGGCCGGCTGCCCGGTCCAGCAGGGGGACGCCGTCGCCGTGTCGCTCAGCGGGGCCGACCGCGACCCGGCCTGGGCGGGGGCCGCACCCGACCGGTTCGACCCGGCGCGGTCGGTCACCGGCAGCCACCTGGCGTTCGGCCACGGCGTGCACCGCTGCGTCGGCGCCGAGCTCGCCCGGATGGAACTGCGGGTGGTCTTCCCGGAGCTCTTCCGCCGATTCCCGGACCTGGCGCTGGCCGTGCCGGAGGACCAGCTCCGCTGGCGGCAGCTGTCCTTCGTGCACGGCGTGGAGGAGCTCCCGGTCACGTTCTGAGGCCGCGCCTCAGCTTGCACCGCCTGCATGTTTGCAGTGTCTGCAAACACCGTGTCATGCTCTCCGGGTGACCCAGACCCTGCGCGAGCGGAAGAAGCTCGCCACCCGGCTCGCGCTGCACGAGGCGGCGCTGCGGCTGGTCGCCGAGCGGGGGCTGGACCGGGTGTCGGTCGACGACATCGCCGAGAACGCGGACGTCTCGCCCCGCACCTTCTTCAACTACTTCCCGACCAAGGACGACGCCGTCATCGGCCTGGACCCGCTGCACCCGCACCGGCTCGCCGAGGCCCTCGCCGCCCGACCGGCCGACGAGCCCCCGGTCCGGTCGCTGCGCGCGGTGCTGGCGGCGCAGGCCGCCGAGATGGCCGCCGAGGCGCAGGTGTGGCCGCTGCGGCTGCAGGTGGTCGACGGCAACCCCGCCCTGGCGCTCCGGCTCACCGCGGCCTTCGCCGAGTCCGAGCGGGTGCTGGCCGGGGCGATCGCCGACCGCACCGGCACGGCGGTCGACACCGACGCCTACCCCGCGCTGCTGGCCGCGGTGCAGGCCGCGGTCATGCGAACCTCGCTGCACCGCTGGCTGGCCAGCGACTTCACCGCCTCGCTGCCCGCGCTCGTCGACGAGGCCTGGGAGTCGATCGCCGCCGGGCTGCCGGCACCGCCCCGCTGACCCGCCGCCCCGCTGAGCCACCGCCCCGCTGACCCGGCCCCGTCCAGCGGCCCGCCCCGAGCGTGCGAGGGGTGCGGAGGACGGGGGCCTTACCCGAGGAGCACCCGTGCACGCCGCACCGCCCGACGCCCCGCCGCCCATCGTGCTGACCCGGCGGCGGATCAACATCATCTTCTCCGCGCTGCTGGCCGGCATGCTGATGGCCGCGCTGGACCAGACCATCATCTCGACCGCGATGCCGACGATCGTCGGTGAGCTCGGCGGGGTCTCGCACATGGCCTGGATGACCACCGCGTACCTGCTGGCCACCACCCTGGTCATGCCGGTCTACGGCAAGTTCGGCGACCTGTTCGGGCGCCGCACCCTGTTCCTGGTGGCCATCGGGTTGTTCACCGCCGCGAGCCTCGGCGCCGCGCTGGCGCCGGACTTCGGCTGGCTGGTGGTCTGGCGGGGCGTGCAGGGCCTCGGCGGTGGCGGGCTGATGATCCTCTCCCAGGCGATCATCGCCGACATCGTGCCGGCCCGGGAGCGGGCGAAGTACATGGGCCCGATCGGTGCGCTGTTCGGGTTGTCCGCCGTGGCTGGGCCGCTGGTCGGCGGGTTCTTCACCGACACCGCGGCGCTGGGCTGGCGCTGGTGCTTCTGGATCAACGTCCCGATCGGGCTGGCCGCCTTCGCGGTCGGCTGGTTCGCCCTCACCCTGCCGCGCAAGCGGAGCACCACGCCGCTGGACCTCGCCGGCATCCTCACCCTCTCCGTCGCCACCACGTCGCTGGTGCTGGCCACCGACATCGGCGGCAGCGAGGGGTGGGGCTCCTGGCAGGTCCTGGCGCTGCTGGCCGTGCTCGCCGGCTCGGTCGCGGCGTTCGTGCTGGTGGAGCGTCGGGCGGTGGAGCCGATCGTCCCGATGTCCCTGTTCGGCAACCCCACCTTCGTGGTGGCCACCGCGCTGGGCATGGCGGTGGGCCTGGGCATGTTCTCGGCCGTCGCCTTCATGCCGACCTACCTGCAGATGAGCTCGGGGCTGTCGGCGGCGAACTCCGGCCTGCTGATGCTGCCGATGACCGCCGGGATCATCCTCACCATCCAGAGCTCGGCCGCGGTCATCATGCGCACCGGCCGCTACAAGGTGTTCACCGTGGCCGGGGTGGCGCTGATCCTGGCGGCCATGGTCTGGATGACCACGCTGGCCGGGGACACCGCGCTGTGGACCGTCGGGGCGATGTTCTTCCTGCTCGGCGCCGGCCTCGGGCTGATCATGCAGAACGTCGTCCTCGCCGCGCAGAACGCCGTGCCCGCCGAGCAGATCGGCACGGCCACCTCGACGAACAACTACTTCCGGGAGGTCGGGGCGGTCCTGGGCGTCGCCGTCTTCGGGACGCTGTTCACGTCCCGGCTGGGCGACCGCCTCGGCGATGCCCTGACCGGCAACCCCGAGCAGGCCGTGCAGGCCGGGATCACCTCCCCGGACACCCTGGTGCCGACGGCGGTCGAGGCCGCCGGCGAGCCACTGCGGACCGCGATCGTCGACGCCTACGCCGACGCCCTGGCACCGGTGTTCTGGTACCTGGTGCCGATCCTCGTCGTCGCCCTGGTGCTGGCGCTGTTCCTCCGCGAGGTGCCGCTGTCCGACGTCGCCGGCATGGTCGCCCGCGGCGAGGCGGTGGCCCGCGAGGAGGACCTGGCCGACCTGCGCGCCGACCCCGGGACCGACGAGCCCGTCCTGGTCGAGCCCGTCGGCGACGAGCGGGACGACGACGCGAACGTCCGCACGTAGCGGACGGCGCCCGGGACCGGTGTCCCGGGCGCCGTCCCGTCACGGCGTCAGCAGCGCCTTGACCGCGCGCCGCTCGTCCATGGCGCGGTAGCCCTCGGCGGCCTGGTCCAGCGGCAGGGTCAGGTCGAACACCCGGCCCGGGTCGATCGCACCGGACCAGACCCGGTCGATCAGGTCGGGCAGGAAGCGGCGCACCGGGGCCGGCCCGCCGTGCAGCCGCACCATCGTGGAGAACAGCTGCCGCCCGGTGATCTCCACGCCGTGCGGGACGCCGACGAAGCCCACGCCGCCGCCGGGGCGGGTGGAGCGGATCGCCTGGTCCATCGACTCCCCGGTGCCCACGCACTCCAGGACGGCGTCGGCCCCCACCCCGTCGGTGAGGTCCCGGATCCGCGCCACCCCCTCGTCGCCGCGCTCGGTGACGATGTCGGTCGCGCCGAACCCGGTGGCCAGCCGCTGCCGCGGTTCGTGCCGGCTCATGGCGATGATCCGCTCGGCCCCCAGCTGGGCGGCCGACAGCACGCCGAGCAGCCCGACGGCGCCGTCCCCGACCACGGCGACGGTCATGCCCGGCTGCACGCCCGCCGCGACCGCGGCGAACCAGCCGGTGGCCATGACGTCGGAGAGGGTCAGCAGGCTCGGCAGCAGCTCGGGCGCCGGCACCTCCGGGGTGGCGACGAGGGTGCCGTCCGCGTGCGGCACCCGCAGCAGCTCCGCCTGGGCGCCGGTGATGCCCACCCGGTGCGCGCAGGCGCTCTGGTAGCCGGCCCGGCAGGACGGGCAGGTGCCGTCGGAGGCGATGAACGGCACGATGACGAACTGCCCCGGCCGGACGGTGGTGACGTCGGCGCCCACCTCCTCGACGATCCCGCAGTACTCGTGGCCGATCGGCGACGGCTCGGTCACCTCGTTGATGCCCCGGTAGGGCCACAGGTCCGAGCCGCACACGCAGGTGGCGGAGGCGCGGACGACCGCGTCGGTGGGTTCGACGACCCGGGGGTCATCGAGCTCCTCGACGCGGACGTCGCCGGGGGCGTGCAGAACTGCTCCGCGCATGCTGGTGGTGTTCCTCTCGGAGTACGGGTTCGGACCCGTGCTCCTTGCCCGCGCCCGCGGGGTCGAACCGCCCGTCAGCGCGCGCGGTCGGGCGACAGCTGGTCGATCACCAGGTCGGCGACGGCCCGCATGCCGGCGGCGTTCGGGTGGTACGGCGCGGCCCCACCGCCGAGCAGGTCACCGAAGACCCAGCCGGTGACCCACGGCTCCGCCGACCCGACGGCGTGCTCGCGGGAGGCGGCCGAGGCGGCCACCAGCTCCGCCCCGGCGTTGTGCGCGGCCGCCGCGGTGGCCGCCTCCAGCCGCCGGCCGACGTCGGCGCACAGCCGGCGGTGCTCCTCGCTCATCGGGAAGGCAGGCGTGGACCGGTCCGGCACCACGGTCAGGTAGTCGACCAGCACGACCCTCGCCCGGGCGCGCGCCGGCGGACCTCGCCGACCAGCCCGGCCAGCCGCTGCGGCAGCTCGTCCAGCGCCGCGTCCACCGCAGCCGGGTCGACCGGGGTGCCGAAGAAGGCCCGGGCCGGCAGCGGCGCGCCCTCCGGGTCGGCCTGGAACGAGCAGCGCAGCAGGGTGAGCAGGTACTCGACGTCGTTGCCGCCGACGGTCACGGTGACCAGGTCGGCGTCCGGGCCGACCGCGTCGACCTGCGGCGGCACGGTCCCGCCGGCCAGCAGCGCCTGCGGCCGGGTGAGGACGTCCTCCACCGTCGCCCCGCCCGACGTGACGTCGGCCAGGTCGTACCCGAGCCGCTCGGCGACCAGGTGCGCGTAGTTGCGGCCCGACCGCCCGCACCCGGGGTGCAGGATCGGCTCGATGCCCGGCCCGGCGGCGAAGGAGCTGCCCAGGGCGACGTAGCGGGTCACCGGGCCGGCCGGGCGGCCTCGGCCGCGGCCATCAGCCGCTCGAGCTCCGCGGCGGGGATCGCCCCACCGAAGTCCGCGGCGAACCGGCGCATCGGCATCGACCCGATCATCTGGAGCATCCCCGCGTGCATCTCCGCGGCCCCCTCGGGCATCGTCGCCAGGAAGCCCTCCAGCAGCTGCGGGCCGGCGACCGGGTGCTCGAACCACTCGGCGACCGACGACTGCAGGGTCAGCTCCCGCACGACGACGTCCCCGGCGAGGTCGATCGTCCGCTCGTCGGCGATGTCGGTGGCGCTGCGCCCGATCTGCACGGTGTGCTCCCCCGGCGCGACGACCCAGGCGTGCTCCCGGACGTCCCAGTACGCGAACGCCCGACGGTCGAGCTCGAACGCCACCGTCGTCGACTCCCCCGCCGCCAGCGAGACCTTGGTGAACGCGCGCAGCTCGCGGGCGGGCCGCCGCACCGGTCCGGCGGTGGTCGCGACGTAGACCTGCACGACGTGCCGGCCGGCGCGGCTGCCGGTGTTCGTGACCGTCACCGCGACGTCCGCGCTGTCGGGGCCGGTCGGCTCGACCCGCAGGTCGCTCGTCTCGAAGGTCGTGTAGCTCAGCCCGTGCCCGAACGGGTACCGCACCGGGCGGTCGACGGACACGAAGTGCCGGTAGCCGACCATCACGCCCTCGCCGTACCGGACGTGCCCCTGCTCGCCGGGGAAGTTGAGATGGCTGGGGGTGTCCGCCAGCCGCAGCGGGATCGTCTCGGCCAGCCGGCCCGACGGGTCGGCGGCGCCGGTGAGCAGGTCGGCCAGCGCGCAGCCGCCGGCCTGGCCGAGCAGGAAGCCGGAGAGCACGGCGTCGACGTCGTCGTGCCAGCCCTCCAGGGAGACCACGCTCCCGGAGGACAGGACGACGACGGTCCGCGGGCCGGCCGCGGCCACGGCGCGGATCAGCTCCACCTGGGCCGCCGGCAGGTCGATGTGCGTGCGGTCGAGGCCCTCGGTCTCGTCGGTCTCCGCCAGTCCGGCGAACACCACGGTGACGTCGGCGTCCCGGGCCAGGCCGACGGCCTCGTCCCGCAGCGCGGTGGCGTCACCGGCGCCGTCGAGGGTGTAGCCGGCGGCGAAGGCGAGGTCCGGGTGCACGGCCCGCAGCGCGGTGAGCGCGTCGTCGACCCGGGTGGCGTTGACGTGCGAGCTGCCGCCGCCCTGGAACCGCGGCGTCCGGGCGAACTCACCGACCACCGCGACCCGCTGCCCGGCGAACAGCGGCAGCGCGCCGTCGTCGTTCTTCAGCAGCACCGCGCAGCCGGCCGCCAGCTCGCGGGCCAGCGCGTGGTGGGCATCGGCGTCGAAGCCGTCCGTGCGCTCGGGGACGTACCCGGCCAGCGCGGCCACCCGGCGGACGCTGCGGTCGACGACGGCCTCGTCCAGCCGCCCGCTGCGGACGGCGTCCACGACCAGGGCGTTGCCGGCGCCGGAGTCACCGGGCATCTGGAGGTCCAGCCCGGCCTCCAGCGCGGCGACCCGGTCGTCCACCGCGCCCCAGTCGGAGACGACGGCGCCGGTGAAGCCCCACTCCTCGCGCAGCACCTCGGTGAGCAGCCAGCGGTGCTGGGAGGCGTAGACCCCGTTCACCTTGTTGTAGGCGCACATCACCGTCGCCGGCTGCGCCTCGGTGACCACCCGCTCGAAGGCCGGCAGGTAGATCTCCCGCAGCGTGCGCTCGTCGACGTCGGCGCTGACCTGCATGCGCTGCGTCTCCTGGTTGTTGGCCGCGAAGTGCTTCACCGAGGCGCCCACGCCCTCTCCCTGCTGCCCGCGGACGTGCGCGGCGCCCAGCACCCCGGCCAGCAGCGGGTCCTCCGAGTAGTACTCGAAGTTGCGACCGCACAGCGGCGACCGCTTGATGTTCACCCCCGGCCCGAGGACGACGGGGACGCCGAGCGCCCGCGCCTCGACCCCGATCGCCGCACCGATCCGCTCGGCCACCGCCGGGTCCCAGCTGGAGCCGACCGCGACCGCCGGCGGGAAGCAGGTGGCCGGCAGGCTCTCCAGCAGCCCGATCCGGTCGAGGTCGCCGGCCTGCCGGCGGACGCCGTGCGGGCCGTCGCTGAGCACCACCGACGGCAGCCCGGCCTCCTCGATCGGTGGGGTGGACCAGAAGTCCTGACCGGAGAGGAGCCGGGCCTTCCGCTCCAGCGGCAGCGCGGTCGGGTCGGGCGGCGTGGCGGGGGTCACTCCCCGATCCTGCCGAGCGCCGGCGGCCCCGTCGCCGCGGATGCCGTCCAATGGGAACGCCATCCACCGGGAACTGCGAGATCGCCAGGTCGTCGCGGGCGAGCACCTCGCTGGCGGCCTCGGCGTCGGTGTCCCGGTTGTACTCGAACGCGTCGGCGTCCAGCGCGCCGCCGACCCAGACCAGGGTGAGCCGCTGGGCGATCTCCGGCGCCTGCCGCAGCGCCTGGGCGACGTTGGTCAGCGGGCCGGCGCAGACCAGGAAGAGCGGCAGCGGGTCCTCCCGGAGGGCCTCCGCCACGATGAGATCGGCGGCCGCGGAGCCGGCGTCGCCCCCGCCGACCGGCACGTCGCACCCAGCGGCCACCACCGGCCGCTGGGTGCCCACCAGGTCGACCAGCTGCTGGGCGAGCCGGGCGCCGGCGGTTGCCGTCCCCTCCGGCGGGCCGAACATCGGGCTCAGGTGCGAGCTGGTCACCGCCACCACGCGGTTGGCGGAGCTGAGCAGGTGGTGGGCCAGGGCGACCAGACCGTCCGGGTCGCCGGCCCAGTCGTTGTCGACGACGACCCGGGACCGCTCGGTGATGCGCAGTGACACCTGCTTCCTCCAGTGGTCAGGCGGTGGGGGCGGCGGCCGGGTCATCGGCGCCGGCGTAGCGGAACGAGCGGACGGCGACCGACCCGGAGGAGCACCAGACGCCGATCATGCGGCCGGTCATCCCGCCGGCCACCTCGGTGGAGACGTACCGGCCGTCGATCCGGCCGAGCTCGGTGAATGCGCCGTCGCCACCGACCACGCCGGCGACCAGCTGGTCGGGGCCGAGCGTGGTCGAGGAGAAGTGCCCCTCGGCCGGTACCGCCCGGACCTCCAGGGCGACGTCGCCGGGGAGCACCGTCGTCTCGCCGAGCAGCGACCGCAGCGGCCCGACCTGGGCGACGGCGCGGACGACGTCGCCGGCCACCTGGAGGTCCAGGTGGTGCCGCGCGTCCAGCCGCACCGAAAGCCCGCCGACGCCGTCGGACGCGTCGACGACCGCCCGGGCCCGGCCGTACAGGTGCTCCTGCCGCCGGCCGGCGAACGCCAGGTCCTCCGACGCCGGGTCGGCCGCCACGGCGGTCAGCCGCCAGCCGCCGTCCTCCCACGCCAGCACCTCGTCGGGGAAGCGGCGGGGCGAGACCCAGGAGGCCGGCAGCTGGTCGCCACCGAGCTCCTCGACGTCCACGACGGCGTCCGGCGGGGTCAGCCACTCCCCCAGCCGGGGCCAGCCGTCCTCCCAGACCACCTCGGCGGCGAAGGTCTCCCGGCCGAGCACGTGGAACTCGGGGCTGGCGCCGCGCGGGCGGACGCCGTGGAAGACGATCGCCCAGCTGCCGCCGGGGCGCTGCACCAGGTCGGCGTGCCCGGTGTTCTGCACGGGTGAGTCGGTGCCGCGGGCGGTGAGCAGCGGGTTGTGCGGGCATGCCTCCCACGGGCCCTGCGGTGACGGCCCCCGGGCGATCGTCACCGCGTGCCCGCGCTCGGTGCCGCCCTCGGCGATGAGCAGGTACCAGCGCTCGCCGATCCGGTACAGGTGCGGGCCCTCGGGGAACTTGCCGCCGGTGCCCTGCCAGAGGTGCCGCCGCTCGGTGAGCGCCGCGCCGGTGGCCGGGTCGACGGCCTGCTGCACCAGCCCGGCCGGGCCGCCGTCGCCGAAGCCTGCGTAGCTGACCAGCAGCGTGCCGTCGTCGTCCCAGGCGAGGTCGGGGTCGATGCCGCGCACCTCGGGCATCCGCACCGGCTCCGACCACTCCCCCAGCGGGTCCTCGGTGGTGACCAGGGTCTGCCAGCCGCCGTCGGCGAGGTTGGTGGTGACCATCCAGAACCGGCCGTCGTGGAACCGCAGCGTCGGTGCGGTGATCCCGCCGGAGCCGGGGGCCGCCGAGACGTCGAGCTGGGACGGCCGGGCCAGCACGTGCCCGACCTGCTCCCACCGCACCAGGTCGTTCGACCGGTACACCGGCACCCCCGGGGCGTACTCGAAGCTCGAGTGCACCATCCAGTACGTGTCGCCGACCCGGCAGACGCTTGGGTCGGGGTGGAACCCGGGGACGACGGGGCGCGGCGGCGGCAGGACCGTCACGTGTGCGCTTCCGGGTCGAAGAAGAGCGCCGGCTTCTCCACCGGCGCCGGCACCGTGATCTCCCGCGTGAAGGTGTGCCGGCCGGAGCCGACCTCGACCGGTGGGCTGCCGTCGGGCAGCGCGACCTCCGCCGTCGTGTTGGGTGGCACGGTCACCTCCAGCGCGAGGGTGCTGCCCTCGACGGTCCAGGACACCGACGCCGTCCCGTAGGGCGTCTCGTGCGTGGCCGCCGCCGAGGTGACCCCCGGACCGGGGCGGGGCGCGACCCGCAACCGCCGGTAGCCGGGCGCGGCCGGGGCGAGCCCGGCCACGGTGCGGTGCAGCCAGTCGGCGACGGCGCCGAGCGCGTAGTGGTTGAACGACGTCATCTCCCCGGGGTTGATCGTCCCGTCCGACAGCATGGAGTCCCAGCGCTCCCAGATCGTCGTCGCGCCCATCGTCACCGGGTACAGCCACGACGGGTTCTCCCGCTGCAGCAGCAGCTCGTAGGCGGTGGCCAGCTCGTCGGCGGAGGTGAGCGCGTCGGTGACCAACGGCGTGCCGAGGAAGCCGGTCGCGATGTGGAACCCGTCCCCCCGGACCTGCTCGGCGAGCAGCCGGCCGGCGTGCGCCCGCTGCTCGGCGGTGAGCAGGTCGAACTCCAGGGCGAGGGCGTACGCCGTCTGCGACGGGTAGGCGACCCGGCCGTTGGGCGTCACGTACTCCGCCCGGAACCGGGCGGTGGCCCGCTCCGCCAGCTCGGTGAACCGGCTGCCGTCGCGACCGAGCACCGCGGCGGCCTGCGCGACGGTGCGCGCCGAGCGGGCCAGGTAGGCGGTGGCCACGCACTGCCAGGGGGTGCGGGCCGCGCCCGGCTGGTCCGGCGGCGCCGCGGTGTCCAGCCAGTCGCCGAAGGAGAAGCCGCCCTCCGGAAAGTCCAGCTCGGCCCCGGCGCGGGCGGCGAAGACGTCGATCCAGGCGACCATGCTGTCCCACTGCGCGGCGAGCAGCCCGGCGTCCCCGGACCGCTGGTACAGCACCCAGGGGACGACGACGGCGGCGTCGCCCCAGCCGACGTCGGCCTGCATCGGGATGGGGATCAGCGGGAGGTAGGGCACGTAGGGCGGCACGATACCGTCGTGCTCGCCCAGCTGCTCCGCGGCCAGGTCGGCCAGCCAGGAGCGCAGCATGCCGGCGCTGTCGTACAGGTAGGCCGCGGTCGGCGCGAACACCTGGATGTCCCCGGTCCAGCCCAGCCGCTCGTCCCGCTGCGGGCAGTCGGTGGGCAGGTCCAGGAAGTTGCCGCGCATGCCCCACACCACGTTCTCGTGCAGCCGCGTGACCTCGGGGTCGGAGCAGGTGAACGTGCCGGTGCGGCGCAGATCGGTGTGCACGACGACCGCCTGCAGATCCTCCGGGCGCAGCTCGCCGGGCCAGCCGCTGACCTCGGCGTAGCGGAAGCCGTGGAAGGTGAACCGCGGCTCCCAGCTGCGGGGACCGCGGCCGTCCAGGACGACGACGTCGGTCGCCCGCGCCGCCTTCAGCGGGCGGGTGCCCAGCTCCCCGTGCTCGAGCACCTCGGCGTGCCGGACGGCGATCTCGGTGCCGGCCGGGGCGTCGGGCAGCGCGAACCGGATCCGGCCGACCAGGTTCTGGCCGAAGTCGACGAGCAGCTTCCCCGACGGGGACCGGGTGATCGCCTGCACCGGCACCGTCTCGGTCCGGCGCACCGGGGGCCCGGACGGCGCGACCAGCGTCGCGAGGTCGACGCTGCCCAGGTCGACCGGCGTCCAGCCGGCGTCGTCGAACCCGGGCGCGGACCAGCCGGGCAGCTCGTGCCGCAGGTCGGCGGTCTCGCCGTTGTACAGCCCGGCGGTGCGGGTCGGGCCGTCGGTGGTGGACCGCCAGGTCCGGTCGGTGGTCACCACGGTGCGGCTGCCGTCGGGGTGGTCGACCTCCAGCTGGAGGAGCACCCCGGTGCGGTCGCCGTACCAGTTCCGCCCACCGGTGAAGCCGAGATAGCCGGCGAACCACCCCTCAGCCAGCTGCGCGCCCAGCACGTTGGGGCCCTCGGACAGCTGGTCGGTGACGTCGTACGTCTGGTAGCGCAGCCGGTGCCGGTAGCTGGTCCAGCCCGGGGCGAGCACGTGGTCGCCGACGACGGCCCCGTTCAGCTCCGCCTCGTAGACGCCCTGCGCCGTCGCGTAGAGCCGGGCACGCACGACCGGCCGGTCGATGGTGAACTCGCGCCGCAGCAGGGCGACCGCCTCCTCGCCGGTGGCGGGCAGCACCGGCTGGACCAGCTGCGCCGTCCAGTCCGCCGGCGCGAGCAGCCCGGCCTCGACCACGACGACCTCGCTCCACGCCGACGGCTCGGCGGCACCCTCCCCCCAGACGCGCACCCGGACCGCCCGGCGCTCCCGGCTGGCCAACGGAGGCGCCCCCCACGGGACGAGCACCGACTCCGCGGAGTCGACCCGGCCGGACGACCAGGCGGGGCCGCCGGCCGGCTCGATCTCCAGCTCGTAGCCGACCTGCCGCCAGTCGGGCAGCTCGGTGCGGGTGGTCCAGGACAGCCGCGGCGTCGGCTCGCCGATGCCCAACGGCTCGCGGTGGTGCTCGACGGTGACGGGCGTGACGGTCAGGTCGCTCATGCGGGCTGCGCTCCGGTGCGGTGGGGGTGGCGGTGGTCGGCCAGGGAGAGGCCGGGCAGGAGGTGGTCGGTCAGGTAGCGGACCGACCGGTCGACGATCGCGTCGACGTCGTCGTGCCCGAGCCAGATGTGGCCGGCGCCCGCCACCGGCTCGAAGGTCACCGGGGCCCCGGCCGACTGCATCACCGCGGCGAGCTGGGTGCTCTGGGCGCACGGCACCAGCCAGTCGGCGGTGCCGTGCAGCAGCAGGAACGGGGGCGAGTCCGGCCGGACGTGGTTGACCGGGCTCGCGTCGGCGAGCGTCGCGCCGGTCAGCCCGCGGAGCAGGTGGTCCTCCGGCGGCGTCCGCATCTCCTCCGGCAGGAGGGCGGCGACCTGGGGCGGGGGCGGCTGCCGCGGCATGGTGCCCAAGTCCGCCAGGCCGTACCAGTCGACGACGACGTCCACCGCGCTGGACGGGCCGACCAGCCCGTGGGTGCCCTCCAGGTCCGGCCGGTCCGCCGTGAGGCCGAGCAGCGCCGCGATGTGACCGCCCGCGGACTCGCCCCAGGCACCGATCCGCGCGGTCGAGACGCCGAGCTCATCGGCGTGGGCACGGAGGTACCGGACGGCGGCCTTGGCGTCATGCAGCTGGGCCGGGAACGGCGCCTCCAGCGCGTGCCGGTAGTCGATCGTCGCCACCGCCAGCCCGGCGGCGACCAGGGCCTCGAACGCCTGGTCGGGGCGCAGCGTCTCGGGCAGCAGCCGGCGGTCGCCCATCATGAACGCCCCGCCGTGCACCCAGACGACCAGTGGGGCCGGTCTGGCGGTCGCCGGCACCCAGAGGTCCAGCTGCAGCGGCCGGTACCCGAACGCGACGGCGTAGGTGATCCCGGAGAAGTGCGTGGTCCCGTCGGGCCGGACGGTGGGTCGGACCGGGGGCAGGAACCGGGCGGGGCCGGCCCACTCGGGGGCGTCCGTGCTCATCGTCTCTGCTCCTCGCAGGTGTAGGTGTGCTCGCCCGGCGCGGCGGTCTCGGTGGTGCCGTCGGGCAGGACGACCGTCGCCCGGGTGCCCGCGGGGACCAGGACGCGCAGGGAGAAGACGCCGTCCGCGATCGACCACGCGGACTCGATCCGGCCGTACGCCGACTCGTGCGCCGCCTGGGCGCTGGTCAGCCCCCCGCCGGGTCGCGGCCGGACCCGGAACCGCCGGTACGCGGGCTCCAGCGGCTCGATGCCGGCGGTGTGCCTGTGCAGGAAGGAGACGACCGCGCCCTTGCTGTAGTGGTTGAGCGACTCGTGCGGCACGCCGTCGGCGTCCACGCCGTCCCAGCGCTCCCAGACGGTGGTCGCACCGCGGTCGATCATCGTCAACCACGAGGGCTCGGTGTCCGACAGCAGCAGCTCGTAGGCGACGTCGAGGTGCCCGGCGTCGGCGAGCACCGGCAGCAGGTACGGCGTGGCCAGGAAGCCGGTGCCCAGGTGGGTGTCGGCCTTGCGGACCAGCTCGACCAGCCGCTCGGCGACGGCCGGCCGCAGGTCGCCCGGCACCAGGTCGAAGGCGAGGGCGCGCACGTGGTTGGCCTGGGTGTCGCAGGTCAGCCGCCCCTGGGCGTCCAGGTACTCCGCCTGCCAGGCGGCGCGCACCTCGGCGGCCAGGGCGGCGTACCGGTCGGCGTCCGCATGCCGGCCGAGGACGGCGGCGACCCGGCTCATCAGCCCGGCGCTGTGCGCGTAGTACGCCGTGGCCACCTCGCCCTTGTCGGCGGCGGCGAAGGTGCTGAAGTCATCGATCTCCTCACCGGGCACCAGCCACTCGCCCCAGTGGAAGCCGGTGTCCCAGAGGAAGCGCTCGTGCGGCGCGGGCTCCGGCCGGCGGGCGGCCCGCTGCGGGTGCCGCTGGTCGCGGGCCATCCGGTCCACCCGGTCCAGCCAGCCGACCATCGTCGGCCACAGCTCGGCGAGCACCTGCTCGTCGCCGTAGGCGCGGTACAGCTCCCAGGGCACGATGACGGCGGCGTCGCCCCATCCGGCCGAGCCGTTCAGCGCCGCGACCGGGCTCTGCCGCCCCTCGGCCCGCGCGCTCGGGCTGATGTTGGCGATCGTGCCGTCGGGCCACTGGTCGGCGGCGACGTCGCGCAGCCACTTGGTGGAGAAGCCGGCGACGTCGTAGAGGAACGCGGCCGTGGGCACGTACAGCTGCCAGTCGCCGGTCCAGCCGGCCCGCTCCCGGTGCGGGCAGTCGGTGGGCACGTCGCAGGCGTTGCCCCGCAGGCTCCACACGGCCGCCTCGTGCAGGCGGTCGACCCGCTCGTCGCTGCAGGAGAACCAACCGGTGCGGCGCAGGTCGGTGTGCACGACGACGCCGCGCGCGTCGTCGGTGGTGAGCTCGCCGGGGTGGCCCTCGATCCGCACGTAGCGGAACCCATGCGTCGTCCGCCGCGGCTCGAACACCTCACCCGGCACACCGGCCGACACCACCTGGTCGACCTGCCCGGCCGGCAGCGGCTCGGGCAGGAACGGCACGGCCGGCCGGAGGTGATCGGTGGTGACGTCGCCGTCGGCGCCCAGCGCCTCGCCGTGGGTCAGCGTGAGGCTGGTGTTCGCCGGCCCCAGGTCGGTGAGCCGCAGCCAGCCGTTGATGTTCTGGCCCAGGTCGACGACGTGCGACCCGCTCGCCAGCCGGGTGACCGACACCGGGGTCAGCTCCTCGACCCGGCGCACCGGCGGCGCCGGCGAGTCGACGAGGCCGGCGTACCCGTCGTGGACGACGACCACCGGCGCCCAGCCGGCGTCGTCGAAGCCGGGGACGTCCCAGCCGCGTGGCACCCGCCGCAGGTCGACCCGCTCCCCCGCGATCAGGTCGGCGGCCACCACGTGGCCCTCGGCGCTGCGCCAACCCGGCCCGGTGCCGACGACGGTGACGCTGCCGTCGTCGTGCATGAGGTGCAGCTGGGCGAGCAGCGCGAGCCGGTCGCCCCACTGGTCGGCGGCGCGCAGCACGCCGATCTGGCCGCGGAACCAGCCGTCGGCCAGCACCACGGCCAGCGCGTTCCGGCCCGGCCGGACGGCGGCGGTGACGTCGATCGTCTGCACCTGCAGCCGGACGTCGTACTGGGTGAACCCGGGCGTCAGCTCGGCGTCGCCGGCGCGCGCGCCGTTGAGGAACGCCTCGTACAGCCCCTGGGCGGTGGCGTGCAGCCGGGCGGCGACCACCGGCCGGTGGACGTCGAACTCGTACCGCAGCAGCGCGGCGGGCCGCTCCCCGGGTGGGCCGTCGGGCATCTCCCCCGGCTCCACCCACGACGCCTGCCAGTCCTCGGCCCACAGCAGGCCGGTCTCGAACCAGCCCGGCTCGGACGCGGCGCTCTCCCCCAGGTCGGTGCGGACGGCCACCCGCCACTGCACCCGCTGCGACGACCCCAGCGGCGGTCCGGCGTAGGGCACCAGCAGGCTCCGGTCGCCCTCCACCCAGCCGGTGTCCCAGCCGTTGTCGGTGGTGATCCGGCAGGCCAGCTGCTCCCGTGCCCCGGCCGGCAGCCGCCAGGACAGCCGCGGCGCGGTGGTGCAGATGCCGAGCGGCCCGTCGAGGTGCTCGACCCGCAGATGGTGCGGCACGTCCTCCGCTTCCGGTGAGCCCTGCCGGCCCCGCTGCAGGGACCCGACACCAGCCTGCGGGTGGTGGGGGGCAGCGGAGTCCTCCCTCACGGTCCCGGGACCCGCTCGGCGTGGTGGCAGGCGGTGAGCGAGCCCTCGAGCAGCCGGAGCGGCGGCCGCTGCGCCACGCAGACGTCGGTGGAGAACGGGCAGCGCGGCACGAAGGGGCAGCCAGTGGCCGACGGGGAGGCAGCGCCCGCGGTGCCGAAGCCGGCGGCCTCCCGGGCCGCGCGGCGCGCGGCCTGCTCGGCGGGGCGCGGCACCGGCGCGGCCGCGGTCAGCGCCAGGGTGTACGGGTGCCGCGGCCGGTGGGCGACCGTGTCCGCCGGGCCGGTCTCCATGACCTGGCCGCGGTAGAGGACGACGGTGCGCTGGGACAGGAACTGGACCACGCCCAGGTCGTGGGCGATGAACAGGAACGACAGGCCGCGCTGGTCGCGCAGGTCGGCGAGCAGGTTGAGCACCTGCGCCTGGGTGGACAGGTCCAGGGCCGACACCGGCTCGTCCAGGACGACGACCTTCGGGTCGCACACCAGCGCGCGGGCGATGGCGATCCGCTGGCGCTGACCACCGGAGAACTGCGCCGGGTGCCGGTCGACGGCGTCGGCCGGCAGGCCCACCGACTCCAGCCCCGCCCGCGCCCTGGCCATCGCCTCCGCGCCGCGCACCCCCATCAGCCGCAGCGGCTCCACCAGCGTCTGGCCGATGGTGCGCGCCGGGTTCAGCGAGGAGTAGGGGTCCTGGAACACCACCCGCAGGTCGGCCACCTGGCGGCTGCGCTGCTTGAGCGACATCCCGGTGACGTCCTGCCCGGCGACCTCGACCGTGCCGGCGGTCGGCCGCTGCAGGCCGAGCACCGCCTTGCCGATCGTCGACTTCCCCGATCCGGACTCCCCGACCAGGCCGAGCGTCTCCCCGGGGGCGATGTCGAAGCTGACCCCGTCCACCGCCGGCGGCTGGTTGCGCGCCTTGCGACCGGACCCGTACCGGACGACGAGGTCACGGACCCGCAGTGCGGGCCCCGGCGGCACCGGGTGGGTCTCGGGCGCGACGTCGGCGAGCGCGGTCATCGGGACACTCCTGCGGTCGGGGTGGGGGCGGTGGCGGCGGCTTCCCGCGGTGCGGCGTCCCAGGTCAGGTCCGCCCGGGCGAGATCCTCGGCGCGCACGCAGCGCACCGACCCGGTGTCGTGGGCCGGCAGTGCGGGGAACGGCGAGCGGCACCGCTCCTGCACGAACTGGCAGCGGGTGGCGAACCGGCAGCCGTCCGGCCAGGAGCCGGGCGGCGGCACGGTGCCGGGGATGGACGCGAGCCGGACCGGCACGGGCACGCCGTCGGGCACGTGCGGGTTGGCGGCCAGCAGGGCCTGCGCGTACGGGTGGGCCGGACCGTCGAGGACGGCGGCGGCGGTGCCCGACTCGACGACCGTGCCGGCGTACATGACGGCGACGTCGTCGCAGATGTCGGCGACCACCCCGAGGTCGTGGCTGACGATGACCACCGACAGCCCGGTGTCCCGGACCAGCGCGCGCAGCAGGGTGAGGATCTCCGCCTGCACGGTCACGTCCAGCGCGGTCGTCGGCTCGTCGGCGACGAGCAGCTCCGGCTCACCGGTCAGCGCCAGGGCGATGCAGACCCGCTGGGCCATCCCGCCGGAGAGCTGGTGCGGGTAGCTCCTCAGCACCCGCTGGGCGTCGACGATGCCGACGTTGCGCAGCAGCTCGGCGGCGATCCGGCGGGCCTCGGCCCGGCCGACGCCGCGGAACCGGCGGATCGGGCCGGTGAGCTGGTAGGCGATGGAGAACATCGGGTCCAGCGCCACCATCGGCTCCTGGGAGATCATCGCGATCTCCCGTCCCCGGACGGCGTTCAGCTCCTTGGCCGACAGCCCCACGAGATCCCGGCCCTGCCAGCGGATCGACCCGCCGCGGACGGAGACGCCGTCGGGCAGCAGGCCCAGCAGCGAGCGGGCGGTCATCGTCTTGCCGCAGCCGGACTCGCCGACCAGCCCGAGGACGCGGCCGGGACGCAGCGCGAAGGAGACGTCGGTGACCAGGTCCGGGCCGTCGTCCACGGCGATCGCGAGGTCCCGGACCTCGAGGACGACGGCCGGGTCGGCCGGGCTGGCGGCGTCGTCGACGGGGGCCGTGCGGACCGCAGCCCGGCGCGTGCGGCGGGCCGGCGCCTTCTCCCCGGCGGCCTTCCCGGCGATGGAGTCGGCCAGCTCGTTGGCGGCGATCACGGTGAGCGCGAGCACCAGGCCGGTGGGCACCATGAGCCACGGCGCGCTGAACACGTAGGAGGACGCGTCCTGGATCATGAACCCCCAGCTGGGGTCGGGTTCCGCGGGCCCGAAACCGAGGAACGCCAGGCCGGCGACGATCAGCAGCCCGATGCCGTAGAGCTGGGCGGCCTGCACGGCGATGACGGTGGCCATCGACGGCAGCACGTGCACCACGTTGACCCGCAGGGAGCCCAGGCCGTTGACCCGGGCTGCGTCGACGTAGAGCCGGGTGCGGACCGACTGGGCGACGCCGAGCATGACCCGGTAGACGGCTGCGGAGATCAGCACACCGAGGATCGCCATGATGATGAACGTCCGGACGCCGATGACGCCGATGACGGCCAGCAGCAGGATCGTGGAGGGCAGCGCGAGGAAGACCTCGGTCACCCGGCTGATCACCCGCTCCACCCGGGGGCCCCGCTCCGCGGCGATCAGCGCGAGCGGCAGGCCGATCCCGAAGGCGACCAGCACGGTCACCGCGGAGGACAGCAGCGGCTCGGTGCCGGCGGTGAAGATCCGGCTCAGCAGGTCCCGGCCGAGCGGGTCGGTGCCCAGCCAGTGCTCGGCCGAGGGCAGCGCGAGCCGGTTGGCGAGATCCTGCTCGGCGACGCCGTAGGGCCGCCACAGCGGCGCGGTCAGCGACGCCGCGATGATGAAGAGCAGCCAGCCGGCCGCGAGCAGCCCACCGGGCCGGCGGAGGACGTCGGGCAGCCGACGCCGGCGGGCGGGCGAGGCGGGCTCGGGCGTGATCTCACCGGCCGCGTCCAGCGGGAGGGCGCTCATGCGGCACGCACCTTCGGGTCCAGGGCCGCGACGACCAGGTCGAGCAGCAGGTTGATGACGACGACGACGACCGTGGCGACCACGACCACCCCGACCAGGGCCGGGAAGTCGCTGGAGGCCGCGGCGGCCTGGCCTGCCTGCCCGAGACCGGGCAGCGCGAAGAGGTTCTCGATGATCACGGAGCCGCCGAACAGGGCGATGAACTGGATGCCGAGCACGGAGACGACCGGCAGGCTGGCGAACCGCAGCGCGTGCACGTAGCGGATCCGCCACTCCGGCGTGCCCATCGCCCGCAGCGTGCGGACGTGCTCCTGGGCGAGCGCCTGGCGCAGGCCGGCGTTCGCCGTCCGCGCGACGATCGCCGCCCCGCCGATGGTCAGCGTGATCACCGGGATGAGCAGGCTGGTGAACCACCCGGCCGGGTCGACGGTGAACGGCACGTACCCGGTGGCCGGCAGCCAGCCGAGCTGGAGGGCGAGCACGTAGACCAGCAGGATGCCGACCCAGAAGACCGGCAGGGACAGCGCCACCCCGCTGCCGGTGGTGATGACCCGGGCCAGGCGGCCACCGCGGACCGCGGCGGTGACGCCGAGGAAGACGCCCAGCACACCCGAGAGGACGGTCGCGAACAGTGCGATGGAGGCCGTGACCGGTACCCGGTCGGCCAGGTCGGCGGCGATCGAACGGCCGTCGATGAGCGAGGTGCCGAGGTCACCCCGGACCAGGTCGCCCAGGTAGTCCAGGAACTGGGTGTGCAGGGGGCGGTTCCAGCCCAGCGCCTCGTTCTCCGCGACGATCCGCTCCGCGGTGGCGTTCGTGCCGAGCCGGACCGCGCCCGGGGAGGTGTCGGTGGCGTGCACCAGCAGGAAGCTGATCACCACCGCGGCGAGCACTGTGCCGATGGCCATGGCCAGCCGCCGTGCGATGAAAGCGAGCATGTCGGAGTCCTTCGGCGTGCGGGTCCGTCGTGCGGGGACGGTGCGGCGGTGACGGTGCTACGGGGAAGGGCCGGTGGCCGCGGGAGTTCCCACGGCCACCGGCCGGCGTCCGGCGGGTCAGACCGCCGGCTCGACCTCGGAGAGGACCAGGTAGTTGTTCGTCCCGGCGTAGGCGGGCTCGGTCACCGCCTCGGCGTCGTAACCGGTGTAGGCGTAGTCCTCGTAGACCGGGATGTACCAGCCGTTCTCGGCGATCGCCCGGTTCAGGTCGGCCAGCGCCTGCTCCTTGGCCTCACCGGTCGAGCCGAGGGCGGTGCCCATGGCGCTGGCGATCTCCGGCTCCTCGGCGCCCTGCATGTTCATGAAGCCGCCGTAGAGCACCCCGGCCACGAAACCCGCGGGGTTCGAGCCGACGGCCATCGGCCCGAAGATCACCGGGTCGGTGCGCACCGCGGCGAACACCTGGTCGGTGGAGGTCGCCGTCACGAAGTCCATCGTGATGCCGACCTCGGACAGCTGCTGCTGGATGACGACCTGGTCCTCGGTCGGCTGCCCCAGCACCGTCACGCCGAAGGAGAACCCGTCGGCCAGGCCGGCCTCGGCGAGCAGCTCACGGGCGCGCTCGGGGTCGTAGCCGAACTCCTCGTTCAGCTCCGGGTCGAAGCCCTCGGTGTCGGCGGGGAACAGCTGGGCCGTCGGCTGGGCGCCCGGGTGCAGCTGGTCGACGATCGCCTCCCGGTCGATGGCGTGGCTGATCGCCTGCCGCACCCGCTCGTCGGCGAAGGCCGGGTTGGTCGCACCGGTCTTGTCGATGACCGGGAAGCCCACGATCGTGCCGCCGACCTTGGCCAGGCTCGCGCGCTGCTCGACCATGTCGATCGTGGTCGGCTTGAGGATCGTGGCGATGTCGGCCTGCCCGGACACCACCGCGTTCGCCAGGGCCTGGGGGTCGGTGATCACGTTGAACACGACGGTGTCGAAGGCCCACTCGTCGGCGTTCCACGCCTGGTCGTTCTTGTCCAGGGTGTACGTGCTGGCCCGCGTGGTCTCGCCCGCGTTGAGGGTGTACGGGCCGGAGCCGTCCGGGGTGGTCTCCAGGGAGGCCGGGTCGGCGAGGCCGTCAGGGCCGACGATGACGCCGGCGGTGTCGGTGAGGTTGTTCTCCGGGCTGGCCTGCGGCTGGGCCCAGGTGATGACCACGGTCTGCGGGTCCGGGGTCGTGACGTCGACGATCTCGCTGGCCCCGCCGGTGGCGAGCGCGCCGTACGCCTCGAGGTCGGGGTCGTTGCGCCGGTCCAGGTTGGCCTTGACCGTCTCCGCGGTCAGCTCCGAGCCGTCGGCGAAGGTCACGCCCTCGCGCAGCGTGAGCGTGGTCTCGGTGTTGTCGTCGTTGTTCGAGAACTCGGTGACCAGGCTCGGCTCGACCGTGCCGTCGGCCGTCGTGACGAACAGCGAGTCGTACAGGGTGCTGAAGAAGGTGAACTGCCCCTGCGAGTACTCCAGCGGGTCGTAACCGGTCGGCGCGGCGTCCGCGTCGTAGGCGAAGGTCAGGGTGTCGCTGGCGCCCTCGGCGCTGGAGCCGCCGTTGCCGCTGCCACCACCGCAGGCGGACAGCGTCGTGAGGGCACCCGCGGCGAGGACGGCGACGCCGGTCCGCATCAGGGACGGACGGGACGGGACCCGGGGGTGGGGGGACCGGAACAGCTTCATGCCGGCGTGGCTCCTTCGCTTCGTTGCAGAGGGGGCGGGTCGGCCGGGGACCGGCCGCGCCGGTCGGACCGGCTCGGCCGCCAACGATGCGGACGACCTCCGGGTGACCGCAGCCACATTGCCGACCAATGGCAGGGCATCTGTGTCGTGGACCTCAACGAGCTGGTGGTCCGGGTCACGCTTTCGTTGCACTGCCATTCACCGGCAGGACACGGGACGGCCACGGATGGGCTGGCAGAGGCTCGCTCCGACATGTGGCCGCGACCACACCTCGGACCTCGGCCGTCCGGCCACTGGGCCCGACGGTCGAGATCGCCCTCGGCAGCACCGAACAGAGAGAGGCACACCCGTGACGACCTCCTTCCCCGACGGCTTCCTCTGGGGCACCGCCACCGCGGCGCACCAGGTGGAGGGCGGCAACGTCAACAACGACCACTGGGAGCTGGAGCACGCGCCCCACTCCCCCTTCGCCGAGCCCAGCGGCGACGCCTGCGACTCCTGGCACCGCTGGGAGGAGGACCTGGACCTGGTGGCGCGGGCCGGCCTGGACACCTACCGGTTCAGCCTGGAGTGGAGCCGGATCGAACCCGAGGAGGGCGAGGCATCCCGCGCGGCGCTGGACCACTACCGGCGCATCGTCGACGGCTGCCGCGACCGCGGCCTGCACCCGATCGTCACGCTGGTGCACTTCACGATGCCGCGCTGGATGATGCACGACGGCGGCTGGACCGGGCCGAAGGCGGGAGACCGGATCGCCCGGTTCACCGAGCTGGCGCTGCCCGCGGTCGAACACGCCGAGTACGTGGCCACGATCAACGAGCCCAACCTGATGGCGGTGCAGCCGGTGATCGGGGCGATGGCCCGCCGTGGCGAGGAGATCAAGGGCCTGCCGGTGCCCGACCAGGGCGTCGCCGAGGCGCTGATCGGCCTGCACCGCCGCAGCACGGAGGTGCTGCGCGGCGCGGGCGCGGCCCCCTCGGGCATGACGCTGGTCGGCCTGGAGTACATCGACGAGGGCGGCGGCCAGGAGCACCTGGCAACCGCGCGAGCCGCGATGATGGACCAGTTCCTGCACGCTGCGGCGGGCGACGACTTCCTCGGCCTGCAGATCTACACCGCGCAGCGGTTCGGCCCGGACGGGCTGGTCGCCCCGCCGCCGGACCGGCAGACCCTCGCCCACGGCATGGAGCGCCGCCCCGAGGCCCTGGGCGCGGCCGTCCGGTACGCCGCCTCGGTCCTGCCGGACACGCCGCTGCTGGTCACCGAGAACGGCATCGCCACCGCCGACGACGACGACCGGATCCGGTTCACCACCGACGCCCTCACCGGCCTCGCCGGCGCGATCGCCGACGGCTCCGACGTCCGTGGCTACGTGCACTGGAGCCTGCTGGACAACTTCGAGTGGATGCTCGGCTACCGGCCGACGTTCGGGCTGGTCGCGGTCGACCGGCGGACGTTCGCCCGCACCCCCAAGCCCAGCCTGGCGTGGCTGGGCGAGGTCGCTCGGCGCAACGGCCTGGCCTGATGCCCGGCCGGTGACGCCCGCGGTTCAGCCGCGGGCGTCCCCGGCCTGCGCTGCGGCGGCCGGCGCACCCAGGCCGCGGGAGACCGCCCGGGCCGCGGCGCGCACGGCCGGCTCGATGGTGCGGGGGTTCGCCCCGCCGGCGGGCAGCACGACCGACAGTGCGGCGACCACCCGGTCACCGGCGTCCCGCACCGGTGCGGCGACCGACACGACCGGCGCCGGCCGACGCCGGTTGATCACCGCCACCCCGGACCGGCGCACCTCGGCGAGCGTGCGCCGCAGCGCCGCCGGCTGCGGTGCCGGATCAGCGGCCGAGGAGACGAGAGCCCCGCCCAGCACGCTCTCCTGCACGGCCAGCGGCGCGTGCGCCAGCAGCACCCGGCCCACCGCGGTCATGTGCAGGGGCAGGCGGCCGCCGACCCGGTAGTCGACCGGCACCGCGACCCGGCCGGAGCGGCGCTCGACCAGCACCGCCTCCTCGGCCTCCCGCACGGCGAGCAGCACGTGGTGGCGGGTGGCCTCGTAGAGGTCGTCCATGAAGGGCATCGCGACCTCGCGCAGCCCGAGCCCACGCGGGGCGAGCGAGGCGATCTCCCACAGCCGGACGCCGACGACGTAGCCGCCCTCGTCCCAGCGTTCCAGCGCCCCCCAGGCCACCAGCCGCTCGGCCAGCCGACGGGTGGTGCTCAGCGGCAGGCCGGACCGCCGGCTCAGCTCCGACAGCGAGAGCCGGCGGTGGGTGGGGTCGAAGGCGGCCAGCAGCGCCAGCGCCCGGTCGATGACGGGGTCGCCCTGCGGGGGGCGCTTGCCACGGGCCCGGGGCTGGTCCGGGACGACGGTGTCCACCGCGCCATGGTGGCAGGCGCCCGCACCAACCACCGTGCCACCCAATGGCAAGCCCCCTCGGTCGGGTGATCGGGGTCACCCATGCTCGGGACCGACGGCGGCCCCGGGCATCCCGGCTGGCCCCGCCCCCCACCCGAGCACCCCGGTCGCGCAGCCGCGCCGCGCCCAGAGCCGGGGCCCGGACCCCGCACGAGAGGAACTCAACGATGAGGATCGTCGGCATCCGCCGCGGCGAGGGCGCCGCAGTCGAGGTCGCCGCGCTGGCCGAGGACGGCGGGACGGTGACCGCGATCGCGTCGCTGGAGGAGTTCTGGGCCGACCCCGACGGCCACCTCGCCACCGCACCCGCCGGCCCGACGCTGGACAGCGGCTCCGTGGAGCTCGTGCCGCCCGTGCTGCCCGGGGCCCGGGTGCTGTGCATCGGGCTGAACTACCTGAAGCACGTCGCCGAGGGGTCCTACGCCGCCGAAGGGGTCCCGCCGTACCCCACGCTGTTCGCCCGCTGGACGCAGTCGCTCACCGTCGACGGCGCCGAGGTCCCCGTGCCGGGCAACGAGGAGGGCCTGGACTGGGAGGGCGAGGTGGTCGCCTGGGTCGGGCGGCCCCTGGTCGACGCGACGCCGGAGGAGGCGCTGGCCGCCGTCGTCGGCTACTCCACCTTCAACGACCTCACCAGCCGGCGGGCCCAGAAGCTGACCAGCCAGTGGATCCTCGGCAAGAACGGCGACCGCTCCGGCCCGCTGGGGCCGCTGGTCCCCGCCGCGGAGGTCGGCGACCTGCGCGACGGGCTGCGGGTGCGGACCCGGGTCAACGGCGAGACCGTCCAGGACGGCACGACCGACCAGATGGTCTACCCCGTCGGGGACACGCTGTCGCTGATCAGCCACACCCTCACGCTCCGCCCCGGGGACCTGCTGGCCACCGGCACCCCGTCCGGCGTCGGCTACTCCCGCACGCCCCCCTGGCTACTGCAGCCCGGCGACGTCGTCGAGGTCGAGGTCGACCGGCTCGGCGTGCTGACCAACACCGTCGTCGGGAACGGGGCCCGTCATGGCCGGTGAGTTCCGGCGGTACCTCTACCCGCACGACCACCCGCGACTGGCGGACGTGCGGGGCCTGGACCCCTACGCCTACCGCGAGGTCGCCTCGCACGGCGGCACGTTCACCGGTGACCTGGTCGCCGGCTGGCGCCCGCTCTACCGCAACCCGTTCCGCGGCGTCACCGAGGACGGCTCGCTGCGCGAGGGCCTGTACCCGCTCGACCCGGCCCGGCCGGGCGAGGAGGCGCCGGTCGAGGCGATGGTCGCCGCCGCCCGCGAGCTGCTCGCCGCGCTGGACGACGAAGGACGGAAGGGCATCTCCTTCGACGTCGATGCCGTGGAGTGGCAGACCTGGGCGAACCCGGAGTTCCTCCAGTTCGACACCGGCCTGCGGCTGGAGTTCCAGCCGACCGAGGTCCGCGAGAAGGCGCTCGCGCTGGTGCGCGCCTCGCTGTCCCCGGAGGGCTACGAGCTCGCCCACGGGATGATGCTGGTCAACGGCTTCCTCGGCGAGGTCGTCGACCTGCCCACCGTGCTCAACCAGTTCAGCTACAACATCGCCCTCTACGGCGAGCCCGACCCGGTGGCCCCCTGGGGCTGGCAGCTGTTCGGCCACCACTGCGCGCTCAACTGCCTGGTCGTGCAGGGCCGGATGGTGCTCTCCCCCGTCTTCCTCGGCGCCGAGCCGAACGAGATCGACGCCGGACCGCACGCCGGGCTGCGCGCCTTCGACGACCGGATCGCCCTCGGCCGCCAGGTGATGGCCGCCCTTCCCGAGGACCAGCGCGAGGCGGCCACCGTCTACCGGCAGATGGTCGACCCGGCCATGCCACCGGGCCGGGTGCACCCCGGCGACGAGCGGCACCTCGCCGGCGCGTTCCAGGACAACCGGGTGATCCCCGTCGAGGGCGTGCGGGTCGCCGAGATGCCCCCGGCGGCCCGCGAGCTGGTCGTCGCGATCGTCGAGCGGTTCTCCGTGCTCCTCCCCGCCGGCCCGCGGGCCGCGCGCATGCGCGAGGTCCGTGCCCACCTGGCCGACACCTGGTTCAGCTGGATCGGCGGCTCCGGCCCCGACGACGTCTTCTACTACCGCGTCCAGTCCCCGGTGGTGATCGCCGAGCTCGACCACCACTGCGGCGTGTTCCTCGACCACGCCACCCCCCAGCCCTTCCACGTGCACACGGTGCTGCGCACCCCGCACGGCAACGACTACGGCCGCGCCCTGGTGCGGCAGTGGCAGGAGACCCGATGAACCGCGTACCCGCCCGCGTCCCCGTCCTCGTCGTCGGCGGGGGGCCCAGCGGGCTGGCCGCGGCCATCGAGCTCGGCCGCCGGGGCGTCGAGGTGCTCGTCCTCGAGCCGCGCACCGAGCTGGACCCGCTGCGTCCCCGCGCCAAGACCACCAGCGTGCGCACGATGGAGCACCTGCGCCGCTGGGGCCTGGCCGACCGGCTGCGCGCGGTGTCCCCGCTACCGGTGGCGCACGCGCAGGACGTCGTCTTCTGCACCGGGCTGTTCGGGCACGAGATCACCCGCTTCCCGCACGCGTTCGGGCTGACTCCCGAGCCGGTGGAGGAGTACGCCGAGCCCGGTCAGCAGGCGCCCCAGCCGCTGGTCGAGCAGGTCCTGCGCGACGCCGTGCGGGAGCTGCCGACCGTGACGTTGCTGGCGGGCTGGCGCGCCGTCTCGGTCACCGACGGCCCGGCCGCCGCACGGGCGGAGGTCGAGGCGCCCGACGGCACCCGGACCACGGTGACCGCGGACTGGCTGCTCGGCTGCGACGGCAGCGGCGGCATCTCCCGGCGCGCGATCGGCGCCCGGTACGAGGGGGCCTCCGGCACGCTGCCGAACGTCAGCATCACCTTCCGCTCCCGCGACCTGGACGCCCGGCCGCTGTGCGCGCTCGGCGTCCACTACTGGGTGATCGGCGCGCGGCACGGCGGGCTGATGGGCCGGCTGGACCTCGACGGCACCTGGTGGGCGATCGTGCAGGGCGTCGACGGAACCGCCCCGGGCGTCGACCCGGTCGCGCTGGTCCGCGACCTCGTCGGTGCCGACGTCGACGTCGACGTGCTGGCCACCGATCCCTGGTCGGCGCGGATGCTGCTGGCCGACCGGTACCGCGGGCAGCGGGTGTTCCTGGTCGGCGACGCCGCGCACCTGAACCCGCCGTGGGGCGGGCACGGGTTCAACACCTGCGTCGGCGACGCGGTCAACCTCGGCTGGAAGCTGGCCGCGGTGCTCGGTGGGTGGGCGCCGGAGTCGCTGCTGGGCAGCTACGAACCCGAACGACGTCCCGTCGCCGAGCGCACCATCGCCACGGCCGGTGCGCAGGAGGCCTTCCTGGCCCCGTCCTTCGCCGCCGGCGACCTCGACGCGGAGACACCGGCCGGGCAGGAGCTGCGGGCCGTGCTCGTGCAGCGGCTGCAGGTCAAGGACCCGGAGTTCCACAGCCTCGGGCTGGTGCTGGGCTACGACTACCCCGACTCCCCCGTCGTCGTCCCGGACGGCGCCCCGGTGCCCGGGCCGGAGCTGCAGACGTTCACGCCCTCGGCCCACCCCGGCGCCCGGCTCCCCCACGCCTGGTTGCCCGACGGCCGGTCGGTGTACGACGCGCTGGGCCCGGAGTTCACGCTCGTCCGCCTCACCCCCGCCCCCGACGGCGCCCCCGACGGCGTCCTCGACGCCGCCGAGCGGCTCGGGGTGCCGGTGCAGCTCCTCGACCTCAGCGGCGTGGCCGGGCTCCGCGGTCGCTACGGCGCCGACCTGCTGCTGGTCCGTCCCGACCAGCACGTCGCCTGGCGTGGCTCCGCGCCCGACGACGCCGACCGGCTGCTCCGGCAGCTGGTCGGTCACCCGGTGGGGGAACGGCCGGGGACGAGGCCCACCGCGGTGGCACTGCAGGCCTGAGCCGCGGCGGCGCCGCCGCTCTCAGCCCGCCGCGGGTCCGGTCCGGCGGCGCAGCGCGGCGGCGGCGTCCCGGGCCAGCGACTCCAGTGCCGCGACGCCCGCGGACGTCTCGCCCTCCCGGGCGAGCAACCAGATGGTGCTCGGCTCGGCGTCCTCGATGGGCACGAACCGCACGCCCGGCAGGGTCGCGTACCCGGCGACCGATGCCCCGGCGATGTTCACCCCCATGTCGGCGTCCACCAGCTGCAGCACCTCGTCGATGTCCCGCGCCACCGGGCCGTACACCGGGGAGCGGCCGTCCGGCCGGGGGTCGACCGCCCACCACCGGGCCTCGGGGCCACGGCCCCCGGTGGCGGAGATCAGCACCTCGTCACCCACGTCGGCCAGCCGCACGGCGGACCGGCCGGCGAGCCGGTGCCGGGCGTTGACGACCAGCACGCGGGGCTCGCGGAGCAGCTCCACCCCGCGCAGCCCGACGGCCGGCGGGTCGACCGGCCCCGGTGCGAAGGCGACGTCCACCGCACCCTCCTGCAGCGCCGGGACGGCGTCGACGAAGCCGAGCCGGCGCAGGTGCAGCCGCCACTCCGGCAGCTGGTTGACCGCGGCCTCCAGCACCGGGGTGAGCACCGTGCCGCAGCCACCGGCGAGGAACCCGATCCGCAGCTCACCCAGCCGGCCGTCGCGCATGGCCGCCGCCCACCCGCGCAGCTCGTCGTGCGCGGCCACGACGCGTTCGGCGTGGGGCAGCATCGCTACCCCGGCCGGCGTCGGCTCCACCCGCCGCGAACTCCGGGAGAACAGGACGGTGCCGACCTGCCGCTCCAGGTTGGCCACCTGCTCGCTCAGCGCGGAGGAGGACAGCCGGAGCTCGGTCGCCGCGCGGGCGAAGTGGCGCGTGCGATGCACGGTCAGGAAGCAGCGCAGCGCCTGCACGGACGGGTCCACGACCAGCATCGTCCGAATTCTCCGGACGACGGTCCAGCTCTTCCCGCTCGACCTGGGTGGTGGCCTGCGTCACGCTGGACGCGACACCGACGTCGACCCGGGAGACCACCGTGAGCTTCGAGTACCTGATCGACCCCGCCAAGGGCCCGCAGTGGAAGGGCGTGCTCCCCGGCAAGCCGGTGCCCTACGTCCTGCGCCGCGGCGAGGGCGAGCACGCCATGCTCTTCACCGACCTGTTCACCGTGCTGCTCTCCGGCGACGAGACGGGCAACCAGTTCGGCATCGTCACCAGCGAGTCCCCGGCCGGGGAGATCATCCCCACGCACTCGCACAACTCCACCCACGAGACCTTCTACGTCCTCGAGGGCAAGGTGCGGCTGTTCTTCGAGGACGCCGAGGGTGCCCAGCAGTCGCAGCTGCTCACCCCGGGGGACTTCGGCTACGTGCCGGCGGGCTTCGCCCACGCGTACCAGATCGTCGAGGACGCCCGGATGATGGGCACGCTCTCCGGTGGGTTCGAGCGGTTCTTCCAGCACATGGGCACGGCGACCGACCACGCCACCGCCCAGCAGCCGCCGTTCATCCCGGACTTCCCGCGGATGCAGGCCGCCGCGCAGCAGCACGACATGCAGTTCATGCCCGAGCACCGCTGGCCCGAACCCGACGCCGGGGCCTGAGCCCGGTGCCCGCGCCGGCCCTCCCGCTGCCCCCGCCCGCCCACGACGCACCGCTGCCACCCGCCGTCCCGGGCCCGCGGGGCACCCGGCTGCTCGCCGGGGTGCCCTACGCGGCGGTCCCCGGGTGGCGGCCGATGGAGCTGGACCTCTACCTCCCGGCCGACGCCACCGGACCGGTGCCGGTGGTGGTCTTCCTGCACGGCGGCGGCTGGCGGCTGGGCAGCCGGCGGACGGCCGGCCCCGCCTACCCCGGCGCGGAGCCCTTCGGGCAGCTGGCCGCCGCCGGGATCGCAGTGGCCAGCGTCGACTACCGGCTCTCCGGTGAGGCCACCTGGCCCGCTCAACTGCACGACGTGAAGGCCGCCGTCCGGTGGCTGCGCGCCCGGTCCGGCGAGCTGGGGATCGACCCCCGCCGGGTCGCGGCCTGGGGAGAGTCGGCCGGCGGGCACCTGGCCGCGCTGCTGGGGCTGACCGCCGACGTCCCGGCGCTCGAGGGCCAGGTCGGATTGGCGGGCCCCTCCAGCGCGGTGGCTGCGGTCGCCGCCTGGTACCCACCCACCGACCTGACCCGGGTGGCCACCGACGCCGGCGGCGACCCGGACGCGCCGGACAGCCGGGAGGCCCAGCTGCTGGGAGCGCCGGTGCCGACCGTGCCGGAGCTCGCCGAGCAGGCCAGCCCGATCACGCACGCCTCCCCCGCCGCACCGCCGTTCCTGCTGCTGCACGGCCGGGCCGATCGGTTCGTCCCCTGCCCGCAGAGCGAGCGGCTGGCGGCGGCGCTGGAGTCGGCCGGCACCGCGGTGCAACTGCACACCTACGCGGATGCCGACCACATGTGGCTCGGCGACCCTGCGGCCGCCGCAGACGCGCTCGAGCGCACCGTCTCCTTCCTCACCGACCGGTTCGGCTGAGCCGGCTCACCCCCCGCCGGTCGGCGAGGAAGGGGAACCGCTCGCGGGTGGCGGTGACCTCGGCGGCGTCGACGTCGGCCAGCACGATCGTCTCCACGCCGGCCGCGGTGGCCAGCAGCTCCCCGCTGGGGCTGACGATGCGGCTGTCGCCGGCGTGTTCGACGCCGTCGCCGGCCGTGCCCACCCGGTTGCAGCCGACCACGTAGGCCTGATTCTCGATGGCCCGCGCCTGCAGCAGGGTCTGCCAGTGCTGCCGCCGGGCGGCGGGCCAGTTGGCCGGCACCAGGTAGACGTCGGTGACCGGGGCGGCGTCCCAGAAGACGTTCGCGAACCGCAGGTCGTAGCAGATGAACGGGGTGACCCGCAGGCCGCCGACCTGCACGGTGACCGGCCCGGTGCCCGAGCGGAACCGCTCCCGCTCGGTCGCGAACGGGTGCAGCTTGCGGTACCGGTGCGCGACGCCGTCCGGCCCGGCCAGGACGAAGGTGTTGAACGGCAGCCCACCCTCGGCGTCGACCTCCGGGCAGGTGCCGGCGACCCACACGCCGTGCTCGGCGGCCTGGGCGGCGAGGAACCGCGCCGACGGGCCGCCCGCGGGCTCACCGATGCCCGGGGTCATCGAGAAGCCGGTGGAGAAGGTCTCGGTGAGCAGGACCAGCTCCGCGCCGGCCCCGGCTGCCCGGGCCACCTGGGGGCCGAGCCGGGCGAAGTTGGCGTCCCGGTCCTCCCACACGATGTCGTGCTGCACCGCGGCGATCCTCACGGCGTCCCCTTCCCGTCCCAGTCGGCCCGGGCGAGCCGCTCGGCCGCCTCGGTGAGCACCTCGTCCCGCTTGCAGAAGGCGAACCGCACCAGGTGCCGCCCCAGGTGCGCGTCCGCCGGGTCGTAGAACACCACACTCGGCACCGCGACCACCCCGGCGCGCTGGGGCAGCGACCGGCAGAAGGCCACGCCGTCGCCGTCGGGCTGCAGCGGGCGGACGTCGACGGTGGCGAAGTAGGTGGCCTCCGGGCTGAGCACCGGCAGCCCGGCCGCCGCCAGGCCACCGACCAGCAGGTCGCGCTTGCGCTGCAGGTCGGCGGCGGCGCCGGTGAAGTACGCGTCGGGCAGCCGCAGCCCGGCGGCGATGGCCGGCTGGAGCGGCCCGGCGTTGACGAAGGTCAGGTACTGCTTGGCGGTGCGGACCGCGGCCACCAGCTCCGCCGGCCCGCAGATCCAGCCGACCTTCCACCCGGTGGTGCGGAAGGTCTTGCCGCCGCTGCTCACCACCAGGGTGCGCTCCCGCATGCCCGGCAGGGTGGCCGGGGAGACGTGCTCGGCGCCGTCGAACACCAGGTGCTCGTACACCTCGTCGGTGAGCACCAGCAGGTCCGCCGCGACGGCGACGTCGGCGAGCACGCCGAGCTCGGCGCGGGAGAGCACCGTGCCGGTGGGGTTGTGCGGGGTGTTGAGCAGCAGCAGCCGGGCGCGTGGGGTGACCGCCGCACGCAGCTCGGCCTCGTCGAAGGTCCAGTGGCCACCCCTGGGTGGCGGGCGCAGCGGCACCGGGCGCAGCACTCCCCCGGCCATCGCGACCGCGGCGGCGTAGCTGTCGTACATCGGCTCGAGGACGACGACCTCGTCGCCGGGCTCGACCAGCGCCAGCAGCGCGGCGGTGAGCGCTTCGGTGGCCCCGGCGGTGACCAGCACCTCGGTGTCCGGGTCGTAGGTGAGCCCGGAGAACCGCAGCTGGTGCTCGGCGACCGCCTGCCGCAGCACGGGGAGCCCCGGACCCGGCGGGTACTGGTCGAGGCCGGTGCCGATCGCGGCGCGGGCGACGTCGAGCACCTCCGGCGGGCCCGGCTCGTCGGGGAACCCCTGGCCGAGGTTGATCGCCCCGGTGGCCACCGCCAGGGCGCTCATCTCGGCGAAGATCGTCGTCCCGAACCCGCGCAGCCGGCCGGCCAGCTGCGGCGCGCGCTCCCCTGCCCCCATGCGGGCAGCCTCCCAGCCGGTGCCGTCGGCCGCTCAGCCCGGGGCAGTGCGCGCGGCCTCGCGCAGCTCGCCGTAGAGCCGGGCGAGGTCGGGCAGCTGGTGGTGGGCGTTGAGCCCGCTGGGGTTGGGCGCCACCCAGGTGAGCGCACCGCCGACCCGCTCGGGCTGCGGACCCAACCGGGCCTTCGGCCGGTCGAACGCCACCCGCCACGCGGTCACGCCCAGCACCGCGAGCACCCGCGGCTGGTACCGGGCCACCAGCGCGGCGAGCTGCTCGGCGCCGGTGCGGAGCTCCTCGCGGGACAGCTCGGCGGCGGTGCGGGTCGGCCGGGCGACGACGTTGGTGACCCCCAGGCCGTACTGCAGCAGCTCCCGGTCCTCGGCGGGGGTCAGCAGCCGGGGCGTCAGCCCGGCCCGGTGCAGGGCGGGCCAGAACCGGTTGCCCGGGCGGGCGAAGTGGTGCCCCACCTCCGCCGACCGCAGCGAGGGGTTGATCCCGCAGAACAGCACGTCCAGGTCGGGGGCCACCACGTCGGGCAGCGGCTTCTCCGGCGTGGTCACGACTCGTAGCGCAGCGCCCGCGCCTCGACGTCGAACAGCACGTCGTCGGCGGCCGCCGGGCTCACCTCGCCCTGTCGGCGGGCCTCGAGCACCGCCTCCCGCGCCGCGCATCCCCGCCCAGGAGGCGACGGCAGACTCCCGCCAGCCGTACGGCGTCGCGGACTCGGTGCGCCGCGCCCGCCGAGGGTGAGGCCGACCGCGAGGCCGAGGATCGGGCGGGCCGCCGAGCGCAGCTCCCGCAGCGAGGTCGACTGGGTAGTGGCGAACAGCAGCGGTGGGAGCACGATCGGGAGGATCAGCTCCGGCGGCAGGTCGGGCGAGGGCACGAACGGGACAACGCCCAGGACGAGGCCGTAGATCGTCAGCAGCACCGGCTGCGGCACGCCGATCCGGTCGGCGACCGGGGTGAGGACGACGACGCCGAGCAGCAGCAGTCCGAAGACCGCCAGCGAGTCCACGTCGGTCAGTGTCGGGCAGGAGTGGTGCCCGGCACCTGGGCCAGCGCGGAGCCGTCCCCCAGCGCCGATTCGGGCACGACGCTGACGGTGCCGTCGCTCTCCAGCACGACGGCGGCGATCTTCGAGAGGTCGCCCTGGCCGCTGGCCCGCACGGCCTGGCGGACCTCGGCCTCGCTCATCCGCTGCTCGCGCAGCACGTCCGGCTGCAGCTGGCCTCGGTAGAGCAGCAGCGCCGGGTGGGCGGTGACGGCGTCCCGCAGCTGTGGTCGCCGGCTGGTCACCCAGGCGACGACGAGCTGCAGACTGGCGAGCAGCCCCAGCGCGACCGCGCCCTCGGCCCAGGCGACGTCCGAGCTGAGCAGGATCGTGGCCAGCACCGACCCCAGCGCGACCGTGACCACCAGGTCGAAGGCGTTGAGCTTGGCGAGCGTTCGTTTGCCGGAGAGCCGGAGGACGAGGATGACGGTCACATAGGCGGAGGTCCCGACGGCGAGGACGCGCCCCAGGTCGGACCAGCTGTCGAACCACATGGTCCGCCCGCTACCCGCGATCGGGCCGGTCGCACCTCCGGCCTCAGCCGAGTGCCGGTCAGGTCAGGTCAGCAGGACACCGACCACTCGTGCCCGCAGGCGCCGCAGACCAGGGCGGCGACCCAGGACCCGGGGTCGAAGTCACCCGGGTGGTCGTCGACCTCCGGCGCGGCGCAGGCGGGGCAGCAGGACATCCGGGCGAGTGCGCTCTGGTGGGCTCGGCGCTGGCTGGGCGCGGCGAGGACGGCTTCGGCCATGGAACACCCCCGTGGGCAGTGGGCAGGAGACCGGCTCCTGCCTCGTGATCAGGAAATCTGCCCTGCTGGGCGCCTGGCCCGCACCCGGACACGGCCTCCGTCGCCGGATCGTCACGAGCTCTCAATCCGCTGGTCCGGCCGGGGTGCCCTCACTCGTGGTCGGCGCCCTGCGTGCGGGGCAACTCGATCAGGCTCCGCAGGCAGTGCTCGCGCAGCGGCTCGGGGAAGCCCTCGGCCAGCCGGTAGTAGACCACCCGGCCCTCGCGCCGTGTGGTGACGAGGCCGGCGGTGCGCAGCAGGCGCAGCGCGTAGCCGACGGCGTCCTCGGTCGCGTCCAGCCCGAGTGCGATGTCGCCGACGCAGAGCTCTTGCACCTGGTCGAGCGCGTAGAGCACCCGGGCACGGGTGGGGTCGGCGAGCAGGCTGAGCACGGCGGTCAGCTCGGCGGCCTCGTCCCGTACGGGTACGCGCGCCCGCACGGCGGCCACGCGGTCGGGGTCGACGGGATGCGAGTGATCCACGGCGAGTTGGTTACCCGTGTGGATGCACGGGTATGCGGCGCCGGTCAGCAGCCGGTCCGACGCCGAGGAGCGTGCAGGTGTCCGCCTACCTGAGCGCTGCCCTGATGCTCGGGCTCGCCGTCGGCGGCGCGCTCGTCGCCCACCTGGTGCACCGCCGGACGGCGGTCGCTCCCGGCGCCGTGGCGGCGCTGCCCTTCCTGTCCGGCTGGCGCCCCGCCGAGCACGCGCTGTCCCGGTTCGAGGCGCGCTACTACCCGCTGACCCTGCTGTTCCTGGCCTTCGACGTCGAGATGCTCTTCATGTACCCGTGGGCGACGGTCGTCGCCGAGATCGGCACCTCGGCCGTCATCGAGATGTTCGTGCTGCTCGGCGTCCTCATGGCCGGGGTGCTGTGGGCCTGGCGCGAGGGTGCCCTGCGATGGGTCTGATCACCCGGCTGGCCACCCGGCGGGCCGCGGTGCTCGTCACCGAGGTGCCCGGCTGGGCGGCGACCCGCTGCGCCGTGGAGCGGGAGGTGCGGTCCCGGGGCTGGCGTCTCGCCCTCTCCCCGGCGGACGCCGACCTGCTGGTCGTCTGTGGACGCCCCGGCCCCCGCCTGGCGGCCGCGGTCGAGCACGTCTGGACCCAGCTGCCCGGCCCGCGCGCCCGCGCTGCGGTGTCCGACCCGGCCTCTGCCGCGGCCGCGCTCGACGCCGCACTGGCCGAGCTCGCCGATGACGGTGCCCAGCGCCGGGACGCCGCCGACCGGCCCGCCGCGCCGGCGCCCGGCACCGGCGCGAGCGCACTGGTGCCCGGCGAGCGCGCCAGGGACGACACGGGCGAACCGGCCGGTTTCGACGACCCGGGCCCCGGCGGTGACGGCCACGAGATGGACGGCGGCCACGGGGACATGGACCACGGGGACATGGACCACGGCGACATGGACCACGGCGACATGGACCACGGCGACATGGACCACGGCGACATGGACCACGGCGACATGGACCACGGCGACATGGACCACGGCGACATGGACCACGGCGACATGGACATGCCGATGCCTGGCGGCATCGGGCTGGCCGGCGCCGGCGACGAGCAGCTCACCGATCCCGACGGTCTCGACCTGGACGTGCTGCACCTGCCGCTCGGCCCGGTGATGCCCTACTGGCCGGCCGGGTTGCTGCTGCACACCACGCTGCAGGGCGACCTGGTGGTCGCGGCGATCCCGGAGGTGCTGCCGGCCGACGGGGAACCACCGCTCGGGCAGGACGTGCACCGCTCCCCCGCGGGCCGCTGGGACGCCGTCGCCACCCTGCTCGCCCTCGCCGGGTGGGGCGACGCCGCGGCGCACGCCGCCCGGCTGCGCGACGCCGCGCTGGACGGTGACCTCAGCCAGCAGGAGGCCGACCGGCTCGCCCGGCGGATCCGGCGGTCCCGGCTGCTGCGCGCGTCGCTGCGCGGGCTGGGCACGCTGCCCGAGGGCGATGCCCACGACCGGCTGCTGCACTGGCTGTACGGGACGACGTCCGCGCGGCCGACCACCCTGGGCGAGGTCGCCGACCTGGTCACCGGGCTGGACCTGGCGTCCGCCCGCCTGGTCGTCGCCAGCCTGGACCTGGACACCGCGGACCTGGACACCGCCGACCGCGCCCCGGCGCCGGCCAAGGCGGCGTCGTGACGGTCGACCAGGTCTCCTCCGCGTGGGTGCCGCTGGCGGCGGCGCTGCTGCTGGCTGTCGCGGCGGCGGCCGCGTGCCTGGACGGCGTCCTCGCGGCCCGGGCGGACGGGCACCCACCGGCCCGCGGCCTCCTGACCCCGGCCGCGGAGACGGCGCGGCTGTTCCGGCAGCGCCGCCGCAGCACGCTGGCCGCCGACGCCCTGCTCTGGCGGGTCGGTGGCGCCGGGCTGCTCACCGCGGCCCTGCTGATGGTGGTCGTGGTGCCGCTCGGGCGCTGGACGGTCGCCGACCTCGCGGTGGGCGTCGTCTGGTTCAACGCGATGGACGTGCTGCTGTGGGCCGCGGTCTGGCTGGCCGGGTGGGGGCCGAACAGCGCACACGCGTTGGTCGGCGGCTTCCGGTTCCTGGCGCAGGCGCTGGCCTACGAGCTGCCGCTGATGTTCGCGCTGACCACCCCGGCCGTGGCCGCGGGCAGCCTGCGGCTCGGCGACCTCGTCGCGGCGCAGGAGGGGCTGTGGTTCGTCGTCTGGATGCCGGTCGCCTTCCTGGTCTTCTGCGGTGCGGTGCTCGCCTTCTCCGTCTGGGGCCCGTTCGCCGCGGCCGCGGGGTCCACGACCGCCGGCGGGGTGCTCGCGGAGACCTCCGGCGTCGATCGCTGGCTGCTCTCCGCCGGGCGCTACGCGTTGCTCACCGCCGGCGCGGCGTTCGGCGCCACGGCCTTCCTCGGCGGGGGCCAGGGCCCGCTGCTGCCGGCCTGGCTGTGGACCTTGGTCAAGACCGCCGCGCTGCTCGCGGTGCTGGTCGCGCTGCGGCGCCGGCTGCCGGTGCTCCGACCGGAGCGGCTGGTCGGACCCGCCTGGCTGGTGGTGCTGCCGGTGACGCTGCTGCAGCTGCTGGTCGTGTCCGTCGTCGTCGTGGTCCGGGGGTGAGGCAGTGCTGAGCGGGATCGTCTTCTGGGTGCTCGCGGTGATCGCGGTGGCGGCCGGGGTCGCCGTGTTCCGGGTCGACTCCATGGCCCGGGCCACCTACGCGCTGGCCGCGTCGTTCATCGCGATCGGCCTGGCCCTGCTGCTGTTCGACCTGCAGTTCCTCGGCGTGATCACCGTGCTGATGATGGTGATGGAGATGGCGATCATGGCCATCTACATGATCATGTTCATGGGGATGAACCCCGCGCTGATGCCGATGAGCATGGTGCACGGCAAGCGCCCGGCCTTGGCGGTCTCGATCGGCACCTTCGTCGTGCTGGCCGGCGGCGCGCTGCTCGTCGACTGGCCCACCCGCCGCGGGGCACCGGCCGCCGACCTGGTGACCTCGCTGGGCGAGGCCGTCATGCACTCGAAGATGCTGGTGATGATGACCGTCTCGCCGGTCCTCTTCGCCACCATCGTCGCCGCCCTCGTGCTGGCGCTCCCGCGCAGCCGCTACGACCGGATGGGTCCTGGTCTCCGCGGCACGGACCCGCGCCGGAGGCAGCGGCGATGACCCTGCAGACGGTCCTGGTGGTGGCCGCCGCGCTGTTCAGCGTGGGGCTCTACGGCGCGATCTCCCAGCAGGTCGTGGTCATGGTGATGATGGGGCTGGAGCTGATGCTCAACGGCGTCATCCTGGCCGCGGCCGCCTTCTGGTGGTTCCTCTCCCCCTCCCCCGACGGCCAGGTGCTGCTGCTCGTGGTCATCTCCGCTATGACGGTCGAGATGGCGATGGGCTTCGCCGTCGCCACGTTGCTGCACCGGGCGAAGCAGTCGGACATGACCGACATGGCCACGGACCTCGCCCAGTGACCGGCCTGCTGTGGACGACGGCCGCGCTGCCCGCCGCCGTCGGGGCGCTGCTGTGCGTGCTGGGCCGGCGGGCCGACCGGACGGCGCTGCCGGCCGGCGTCGCCACGGCTGCGGTCGTGCTGGCGCTGGCGGTCGCCGTGGCCCTGGCCGGGCCGGAGGCCGAGGCGCCGTTCCTGCCGGGTGCCGCCTTCGGGCTGGCCGTCGACCCGCTGGCCGCCGTCGTGCTGCCCGCGGTCGCCGCCGTCGTCCTCCTGGTGCTGTTCTTCTCCGCCGGGGACGTCGGTGCCCCCTACCAGGGCGCCCGCGCCCGGTTCACCGGGCTGATGCTGCTGTTCACCGCGGCGGTCGTCCTCACGGTCACCGCGAGCACGCTGCCCACGCTGCTGTTCGCGTGGGAGGTGATGGGCGCGACCTCCTACGCGCTGATCGGCTTCCGCTGGCGGGAACAGCACCGGGTCGGGGCCGGGCTGACCGCGTTCCTCACCACCCGCACCGCCGACCTCGGGCTGTACCTCGCCGCGGGCGCCGCCCTGGCCGGTGGCACCGGTCTGGGGCTGGGCCGACTGGCCGCCGCCGACGGGCCGTGGCTGGACGTCGCCGCCGCCGGCGTGCTCGTCGCGGCGCTGGGCAAGGCCGCGCAGCTGCCGTTCACCGCATGGCTGTCCGCGGCGATGGAGGGGCCCAGCCCGGTCAGCGCGCTGCTGCACTCCGCGGCGATGGTCGCGATGGGCGGCTACCTGCTGCTGCGGATGGAGCCGCTGCTGGCGGCGACCGGATGGGCCGGCCCGACCGCGGCCTGGATCGGCGCGCTGACCGCGCTGCTGCTCGGCGCGGTGGCCGTCGCCCAACGCGACCTCAAGCAGCTGCTCGCCGCCTCCACCGCGGCCCAGCTCGGCTTCGTCGTCCTGGGCGCGGGCGTGGGTTCGGTCGCCGGCGGCACCGCGCACCTGGTCGCGCACGCCGCCACCAAGGCGCTGCTGTTCCTGGTGGCCGGAGCGTGGCTGAGCGCACTGGGCACCAAGCAGCTGGCCGCGCTGCACGGCGCCGCCCGGCGCTGGCCGCTGGTCGGGGTCTGCGCTGCGGTCGGTGCGCTGGCGCTGGCCGGCGTCGTCCCGCTGTCGCTGTGGGCCACCAAGGACGCGGTGCTGGCCGGTGCGCGGGAGGAGTCCCTGGCCCTGTACCTGGCCGGGCTGGCGGCTGCCGCCCTCTCGGCCGGCTACGCCGGCAAGGTGCTGTGGCTGGTCTGGCGGCCCGCGCCGGCCGACGCCGCCTACGACACGGAAGAACAGGGCACCCGCCGGGTGGGCGGGCTGCAGCAGGCGCCGCTGGTGGTGCTCGCTGCCGGCGCCGCGGTGCTGGGGCTGCTCGCCCTGCCGCCGGTCGGCGACGCGCTGCGCCGTGCCCTGGGCGACGCCGAGGCCCCCGGCCCGGCGATCTGGGAGATGCTGCTCTCCGCGGCCCTCGCCGTCGCCGTCGTGCTGCTCTCCTCGCCGAGATGGCCATTTTGGCGGCATGTGGCGCAGGTCGGCTGGCTGGCGGGGTGGCTGGGGCTGCCCCGGGCCACCGAGCTGCTCGTCGTGCGGCCGGTGCTGCGCGCGGCCGAGGCCTGCGCCCGCTTCGACGACCGGGTGCTCGCCCGGGCCGTCACCCGCACCGGCAGGTCGGCGGCGCGCACCGCCGGCGCCCTGGGCCGGTTCGACGACGGTGCGCTCGCACCCGCCACGGTCGGGGCCGGCCGGTCGACCGTGCGGCTGGCCGGTGCCGTGCTGCGCGCCGACCTGGCCGGCCCCGACCGGCTGGTGCACACCCTGGCGGCCGGCACCCGGCGGCTGGGGGCGGTCGCGCGCCGCTCGCAGACCGGCCAGCTGCACCAGTACTACGTCCTCGCCACCGTGGTGCTCGCCGCCTCGCTGGCCCTCCTGCTGGTCGGAAGGTAGTTCCCGTGCTCACCGTGATCGTGTTCCTGCCGCTGGCCGCTGCGGCCGCGCTCGCCCTCGTGCGGGTGTCCGACAGCGCCGC
This sequence comes from Modestobacter sp. SYSU DS0511, assembly GCF_054050755.1. Taxonomy (NCBI): domain Bacteria; kingdom Bacillati; phylum Actinomycetota; class Actinomycetes; order Geodermatophilales; family Geodermatophilaceae; genus Modestobacter; species Modestobacter sp. SYSU DS0511. Next base: position 28,077 of record NZ_JBJGZY010000001.1, on the reverse strand, counting down.
CCGCTGGGCCTGGGTGGCAGTGACCGTCGCCGACCTCGCGCTGGTGATCGCCGTGTGCGTGGGCTACGAGACGCCGGCCGACGGCGGCCTGGCGTACGAGGAGCGGGCGCGGTGGATCCCCTCGGTGAACAGCAGCTACCACGTCGGCGTCGACGGGCTGTCCCTGCCGCTGCTGGCGCTCACCGCGGTCGTCTTCTGCGCCTGCGCGGTCTACTCGCTGCGCGAGCAGCGGCGTCCGCGGAAGCTCGCCGCGCTCTTCCTGGCCCTGCAGGCCACCTGCCTGGGCCTGTTCGTGGCCCAGGACCTGATCCTGTTCTTCCTCTTCTTCGACCTGTCGATCGTCGGGATGTACGCCGCGATCGCCGGCTGGGGGCACGGCCGGCAGGCCGGCCGCTCGGCGCTGCAGTTCTTCCTCTACACCTTCCTGGGCAGCCTGGCGCTGCTGCTGGGCTTCATCGGGCTGTACCTGGCCGCCGCCCCGCACACCTTCGACATCCCCGAGCTGGTCGCCGCCGCACCGCTGGCCGACTCCCCGGTCGCGGGCGGGTTCGTGCTGGCCGCGCTGCTGGTCGGGCTGGCGATCAAGACGCCCACCGTGCCCTTCCACACCTGGCTCCCGCCGGCGCACACCGACGCCTCGGCCATCGGGTCGGCGGTGCTCGCCGCGGTGCTGCTGAAGATGGGCACCTACGGGTTCGTCCGGATCGCGATGCCGGCGCTGCCCGATGCCTGGCAGGGCGCGGCCTGGGTGGTGCTCGCCGTCGGCATCGTCTCGGTGCTCTACGGCGCACTGGTCGCGCTGGCCCAGACCGACCTCAAGCGGATGATCGCCTACACCTCGATCAACCACATGGGCTACGTCCTGGTGGCCGTCGGCGCGGCCGGGCTGGTCGGCAGCGGGACGGCCGCCCGGGAGCTCGCGGTCACCGGCGCGGTGACCCAGATGGTCAGCCACGGGCTGCTCACCGGTGCGTTGTTCCTGCTCGCCGGCGTGCTGCACGACCGCACGGGCACCTACGCGATGGGCGAGTACGGCGGACTGGCCCGCAGCGCGCCGGTCCTCGCCGGGCTGTTCGCCGTCGCCGCGTTCGGCTCGCTGGGCATCCCGGCGTTCAGCGGGTTCGTCGCGGAGTTCCAGATCTTCGCCGGCAGCATCGGGGCGACGGCGTGGGCGGCGATCGCCCTGCCGGGCATCCTGCTCACCGCCGCGCTGTTCCTGCGCGCCCTGCAGCGGGTGTTCACCGGCGAGACCCGCGGGCGCTCGGTCGGGTTCGCCGACGTGCGGGCGGTGCAGGTGGTCCCGGTCGTCGGGTTGCTGGCCCTGTCCCTGGCCATCGGCGTCGTCCCCTGGCCGCTGCTGGACGTCATCGCCCCGGCCGCGTCGCTGGTCGTGGACCTGGTGAGCCGGTGACGGGGGCTCTACGGTGATCGGGGCTCTGCGGTGATCGCCCAGGACCCCCTGGCCCTGCTGCCGGAGATCTGCCTGCTCGCCGGCGCCGTCGTCACCTTGCTGGCCGGCTCGTTCCTGCCCCAGCAGCGGCAGTGGATCGCCCGGCTGGTGGCGGTCGCCGCCCTCCTGACCGCCGGGGTGGCCGCGACCCTGGCCCTGGGCGACCCGACGCGGACGGTGTTCGGCGCGTTCGTCGTCGACACCCCGACCGGCATCGCCCGGCTGGTGGTCGTCGCCTCGACGCTGCTGGTCATCGGCCTGGGCATCGAGGAGCTCGCCGGGCAGGTGCGGGAGAGCGAGACGTACACCCTGCTGCTGCTCGGCTCACTGGGCGCGGTGGTGCTCGCGGCCACCGACGACCTGCTGGTCCTGGCCGTCGGCTTCCTGCTGTCCAGCATCCCGCTCTACGCGCTGGTCGGGCTGGGGCGCACCGCCCGGGCCGCCGAGGCCGCGCTGAAGACCTACCTGCTGGGTGCCCTGTCGGGCATCTTCCTGCTGCTCGGCAGCAGCGTGCTGTTCGGGGTGGCCGGCACCACCGCCTACGCGGGGCTGGCCGACGGCCTGGCCGGTGCGCCGGCGGCCGCGGTCGCCGTCGGGGCGATCGGCGTGCTCGGCGGCCTGCTGTTCAAGGCCGGCGGGGTGCCGCTGCACTTCTGGGTGCCCGACGCGACCCAGGGCGCCGGCACCGCAGCGGCGGCCTTCCTCACCACCGTGCCGAAGGTCGGGGCACTGGTCGCGACGGTGCGGCTCGTCGACGTGCTGCCCGGTCCGCTGCCGTGGCCGCTGCTCATCGGGGTGCTCGCGGCGGTGACCATGACGCTGGGCAACCTGGCCGCGCTCGGCCAGACCGACGCCCGCCGGTTGCTGGGCTGGTCGACGGTGAGCCAGGTCGGCTACCTGCTCATGCCGGTGGCCGTGGTCGGCGGCACCGACGCCGCGGTGCCCGCACTGCTGACCTACCTCGTCGGCTACGCCGTCACCAACCTCACCGCCTTCGCGGTGCTCGCCGGTGACCCGCGGACGAATGCGCTCGGCGACTCCCGGGGCCTGGCCCGCCGGCACCCGGGGCAGGCAGCCGCGCTGGTGATCGCCCTGCTCAGCCTGGTCGGCACGCCCCCCACGGCGGTCTTCCTCGGCAAGCTCACCGTCTTCACCGCCGCCTGGGACGGCGGCCTGGCCTGGCTGGTGGTCGTCGCCGCGGCGAACACCGTGCTCAGCCTCGCCTACTACCTGCGGTGGCTGGTGCCCGCGCTGTCCCGGGACGACGACCAGGACGACGCCGGGGACGGCGGGCAGGAACCGCCCGACCGCCCGTGGGCACGCGGCGCCGCCGCCGCCGGCGCGGTCGGGGTGCTCGCCGTGGGACTCGGCGCCGGGGTGGTGACCGCGCTGGTCGGGAGCGGTCCGCTGGGCTGAGCGCCGCCGGCACCCCGATCGGGTGGCATCGACCCCCGCTGCTTGCACACCGTGCAAGAATGCACGCCGTGCAAGAAACTCCCGGGCTGCGCGAGGCGAAGAAGACGGCCACCCGCCGCCAGCTGCGGGCCGCCGCGACCTCTCTCACCCTCGAGCACGGTCTCGACGGCGTCACCGTGGAGCAGGTCTGCGCCGCCGCCGGCGTCTCGCTGCGCACCTTCTTCAACTACTTCGAGTCCAAGGAGGCGGCCCTCCTCGGCGACGACCCGTCCACCGGCAGCCCGGAAGCACGCGCCGCCTTCCTGGCCGGCGGCCCGACCGGCGACCTGCTCAGCGACCTGCTCCTGCTGCTGGACCCGACCGAGCTGATCGAGCACGAGGGCCGGGAGAGCCTGCTGCAGGCGATGCAGCTGGCCCAGCAGGAGCCCCGGCTGCTGGCCGGCCACATCGCCCGGGAGATCGCCCACGAGGCGGAGATCGCCGCCCTGGTGGCCGATCGCCGCGGTCTGCGCGAGCCCGACCTGGGCTGCACCGCGCTGGCCACCACCGCCCAGGCGCTGCTCCGCCTGGCCGGCCGCAGCTGGATCGACGCCGAGGACGGCGCACCGCTGCGCACCCACATCGACCGGACCCGGGCCGCCTACGTCGCCGCGCTCGGATCCACACCCCCCGTCACAGCCTGACCCTCCCGAGGAGCCCCGTGTCCACCGCGACCTCCGCGCCCACCGGCGCCCCACCGATCGTCCTGACCCGGCGGCGGATCAACCTCATCTTCTCGGCGCTCATCGCCGGCATGCTGGTCGCCAGCCTGGACCAGACGATCATCTCCACCGCGATGCCGACGATCGTCGGCGATCTCGGTGGCGTCTCGCACATGGCATGGGTGACCACCGCCTACCTGCTGGCGAGCACCCTCGTCATGCCGGTCTACGGCAAGTTCGGCGACCTCTTCGGACGACGCACGCTGTTCCTGGTCGCGCTCGGGTTGTTCACCCTGGCCAGCGTCGGCGCCGCCCTCTCCCCCAGCTTCGGCACGTTCGTCTTCTGGCGCGGGGTCCAGGGCCTCGGTGGCGGCGGCATGATGATCCTGTCCCAGGCGATCATCGCCGACATCGTCCCGGCCCGGGAGCGCGGCAAGTACATGGGGCCGCTGGGTGCGGTCTTCGGCCTTTCGGCGGTGGCCGGGCCGCTGGTCGGCGGGTTCTTCACCGACCACCCCGAGCTGGGCTGGCAGTGGTGCTTCTGGATCAACGTGCCGATCTGCCTGGCCGCGCTCGTCGTCGCCTGGTTCGCCCTCGCCCTGCCGCGCAAGCGGAACACCGAGCCGGTCGACGTGCTGGGCGTGGTCACCCTGTCGACGGCGACCGCGTCGCTGATCTTCTTCACCGACCGGGGTGGCAGCGACGGCTGGACCGACCCGCGGACGCTGGGCCTGATGGCGCTGTTCACCGTCGCCGTCGTCGCGTTCGTCCGGGTCGAGCTGCGCGCCGCCCAGCCGATCATCCCGATGTCGTTGTTCCGGAACCGCAGCTTCGTGGTGGCCACCGCCCTGGGCGCCGCCGTCGGGCTGGGGATGTTCTCCGCGGTGGCGTTCGTGCCGACCTTCCTGCAGATGGCCTCGGGCACGTCGGCGGCCAACTCCGGCCTGCTGATGCTGCCGATGATGGGTGGCCTGTTCATCACCGCCATCGGCTCGGGCATCGCGACCACCCGGACCGGCCGGTACAAGGTCTTCCCGGTCGTCGGGGTCGTGACCGTCGCCGCCGCCATGGCGTGGATGACCACGCTCAGCGGGCAGACCCCGGTGTGGGTGGTCGGCACCCAGCTGTTCGTCATGGGGCTCGGCCTGGGCCTGATCATGCAGATCGTGGTGCTGATCGCGCAGAACGCCGTCTCGGCCCGCGACATCGGCTCGGCGACGGCGACCAACAACTACTTCCGCGAGGTCGGTGCCACCCTCGGCGTGGCGGTGTTCGGCACCATCTTCACCAGCCGCCTCGCCGACAACCTGGGCGGCGCCCTGGCCGCCAACGCCCAGGAGGCCGCGGCGGCGGGGATCGTCTCCCCCGACACGCTCGTGCCCTCCGCCGTGCAGGCCGCCGATGAGCCGCTGCGCGAGGCGATCGTGGCCGCCTACGCGGACTCGCTGGCGCCGGTGTTCGGCTACCTGCTGCCTGCCTTCGGCATCGCCCTGGTGCTGGCGCTGCTGATCAAGGAGATCCCGCTGTCCGACGTCGCCGGGATGGTCGCCCGGGGCGAGGCGGTCACCGACGAGGGCGACCTGCCGGCGCCGGCACCCACCGCGGACGACGGCGCCCCGGACGTGGTGGTGACCGAGTCGGCGCCGGAGCCGGACGCTCAGCCGCCGGCGGCCCACTCGTAGCGGCAGTCGCGGCAGCGCAGCCGCGACCACCAGCCCGGGTCGTCGCCGGCGTCCGGCACCTCCTCGGGGTCCTGCGCCCCGCAGCCGGGGCAGCGCAGCCGGGCGCTCACCGCGCGCCCACCCCGGCGGGCGGGTGCAGCAGCACCAGCTCCCGGCCGGTGGCCGACATCGCGTCCTGCAGCGAGCGGAGGGCGTGCAGGCCGTCGTCGTCGACGTCCTGCACTCCCTCCAGGTCCAGCGTCACCCGCCGGTGACCGCGCCCCTGGAGCACCAGCACGGCGCCGCGCATGAGGTCGGCGCCCTGCACGCTGAGCCGGCCGCCGGCCCGGATCGCCCCGGCCTGGGCATCGACGAACTCCAGGTAGGCGGTCTCCGGCTCGTGCACCGGGCGGATCACGCGGCGACCCGGGAGCGGCGCGGCTCGACGTGCAGCACGTGCTGCAGACCGGTGCGGCGCAGCACGTCCTGGGTGCGCCGGTCGGCGCCGCGCAGCACCACGGCACCCCCGCGGGCACGGCAGATGCGGTGCGCCCACAGGAAGCTGGCCAGCGCCGGGCTGGCGAGGTTCGGCACCTCGGTGAGGTCGACGACGATCCGCCGCGCCCCCCCGAGGAGCGCCTGGTGCAGCAGCCAGCGCACGTCGGCCAGCCCGTCGCAGACGTCGTCCTCGCAGAGGTGGACCAACCGCTCGTCGCCGGCGCGCTCGTCGGGTCGCGCGGACGTCTGCCGGGCTGCGGTGCTGCTGGTCATCCGGTCCTCCTCGGGCCGCCGCGGGCACGGTGCGGTCAGAACTCAGCCTGCCCGCGGAGGGTGACGATCCCCCCATCCGTTCGTTTGCGATCCGATGACGACCGCACTGCGGCGGCGCTGCCCACCGGTCACGTGGCAGCATGACCGCGTGCCGCCGCGTCTCCTCGTCGTCGAGGACGACGACCACATCCGCACCGCGCTCCGCTGGGCCCTGGAGGACGAGGGCTACGTGGTCGAGGAGGCCGTCGACGGTGAGGACGCGGTCCGCCGTGTCGCCGCCGCCGTCCCCGACCTCATGCTCGTCGACCTCATGCTCGGGGCGATGGACGGCTTCGCGGTGATCCGCGAGGTCCGGCGGGAGCACGACCTGCCGATCATCGTCGTCAGCGCCCGCGCCGACACCCACGACATCGTGGCCGCGCTGGAGGCCGGCGCCGACGACTACGTGACCAAGCCCTTCCAGCTCAAGGAGGTCACCGCCCGGCTGCGCGCCCTGCGCCGCCGGGTGTCCAGCGCTGCCCCCCGGCCGGACGCGGCGGACACCACCACTCCCGAGGTGGTGCTGGACTCCCACGCGGCGGCGCCGCTCGTGCTGCGCCAGGAGCGCGGCACGGTGCACCGGGGCGAGGAGCAGCTGGCCCTCACCCTGACCGAGTTCCGGCTGCTCTGCGAGCTGGCGTCGGTGCCGGGCCGGGTGCTCAGCCGCCAGGACCTGCTCAGCCGGGTCTGGGAGCACGGCTTCTTCGGCGACGAGCGGATCGTCGACGTGCACGTGCGGCGGCTGCGCACCAAGATCGAGCTGGACCCGGGCAACCCCCAGGTCGTCGTCACCGTGCGCGGGCTGGGGTACCGGCTGGACGTGCAGTGAGTCTGGGCACGCAGTGAGATGGACCCAGCGCCCGCGGGGCCTGCGCGCCCGGATCGTGCTGGGGTTCGCCGCGGGCACGCTGCTGGTCTCCGCCGTCCTGGTCGCCACCACCTTCGTGCTGGCCCGCAACTACCTGCTCGACCAGCGGGAGCGCTCCGCCGTCCGGCAGGCCCTGACCGACGCCAGCCTGCTGCGCAGCCGGCTGTCCACCGCCGGCACGGAGGTGGGTGACGTGCTCGGCGACCTGGTGCCCTCCGGCGGCGCCGACGTGCTCGTGCGCAGCGGCGGCGCCTGGTACTCCTCCAGCCTGGAGGTCGGCGCGCGCGACGTCCCGGCGGCGCTGCAGGAGCAGGTGGCCGGCGGTGAACCGGCCACCGCCCGCACCCGCTCGCAGGTCGGCCCGCGGCTCATCGTGGGCGCCGCGCTGCCCGGCACCGACGTGGAGTTCTACGAGGTGTCCACCCTCACCGAGCTGGAGCTGTCGCTGCGCACCCTAGGGGCGGTGCTGGCCGCCGGTGCGGGTGCCGCCACCCTCGCCGGCGCGGCGTTCGGCAGCTGGGCCAGCCGCCGGGCGGTGCAGCCGCTGGAGCAGGTGGCCGGCGCGGCCACCGCGATCGCCGGGGGCGACCTGACCACCCGGCTGCCACCCACCGACGACCCCGACCTGGTCGCGATCGTGGGGAGCTTCAACAGCATGGTCGACGCGCTCTCCGCCCGGATCGACCGGGACGCCCGCTTCGTCGGCGACGTCAGCCACGAGCTGCGCAGCCCGCTGACCAGCCTGGTGACCACCGTGGAGGTGCTGGCCGGCCGGCGCGACGACCTCACCCCGCGCGGACGGGAGGCGCTGGCGCTGGTGCAGTCGGAGCTGGACCGGTTCCGCCGCACGCTCGACGACCTGCTCGAGCTGGCCAAGCTGGACAACGCGCGGGACACCCCCGGCGACGCGGCGTCCGGGGCGGCCCCGCCGGTGGTCAGCGTCGCGGCGCTGGTGCGCGAGGTGCTCGAGCGCACCGGCCACCCGGTCGACCTGCTCACGACCGCCGACGACGACCGGAGCACGACGGTGCTGGCCCGGAAGCTCCCGCTGGAGCGGGCCGTGCGGAACCTGGTGGAGAACGCCGACCGGCACGCGGGCGGGGTCAGCGCGGTGCAGGTGCAGCGCCTCGGGGCCTCCGTCGTGCTGCACGTCGACGACGCCGGGCCGGGCGTGGCCGCCGAGGACCGGGAACGGGTCTTCGAGCGCTTCGCCCGCGGCCCCCGCGCCGCCCGAGGGTCGCTGCCCGGGGCCGGGCTGGGGCTGGCGATCGTCGCCGAGACCGCCACCCACCTGGGGGGCGCCGCCTGGTGCGCACCCAGCCCGACCGGCGGGGCCCGGTTCAGCATCGCGCTGCCGGCGGCGTCGTCGTGAGGGCGCAGGACAGGAGAGCGGCGCAGGACAGGAGGGCGCCGGGCAGGAGGGTGCCGGCACCGCTCACCGCCGTCGCCATCGCGGTGCCCCTCGCGCTGGCCTCCTGCGGGGTACCGACCGGCGGGCCGCCGGAGGCGATCCCGAGCTCCCAGGTGCCCTCGGCCCTCGCGTCGCCGAGCGCGCCGCCGTCGTCGGCCGTGCCGGCGCAGCCCGGCGTCGAGCAGCCGCAGGTGTACCTCGTGGCTCCGTCGGACGTGCTGGTCCCCCGGCCACGCGAGGTGCCCGAGGGCGGAGCCGCCGTCCGGCTGGCCGACCTGCTCGGCGACCTCACCGAGGGGCCGACCCGGGCGGAGCGCGACGACCAGCTGTCGACCGCGCTGCCGCCGGGCACCGAGCTGTCGCTGGCCGACCTCTCCGGGTCGACGGCGACGATCGCGTTCCAGGACGACGCGGACGCGCCGTCGGGGCGGGACAGCCGGCGCACGGTGGCGCAGATCGTGCTGACCGCGACCAGCGTGGTCGGGGTGGACGCGGTGCTGCTGAGCCGCAACGGGCTCCCGGTCGAGGCGCCGCTGCCCTCGGGCGAGCTGACCTCGGCGCCGCTGACGGCGGAGGACTACGCCCCGCTGCTCACGGCTCCACCATCGTGAGCGGTCGCTCCGCGGAGGGTGCCTCGACCTCGGACACCGGGACCGCCCGGGGCAGGCCGCGCTGCTCGCGGTGCGCGTAGAGCACGTCGCGCGGCGGGAGGACATGGCCCTCCGGGCACTGCAGGGTGCCCACCTCGCCGACGTAGACCGGCGACGGACGCTCGGCGACCGCGAAGCGCCCGGCCTGCTCCACGAGCCGGCTGTCGCATCGGGGGCAGTGCAGGTTGTGCACGCTCTGTACCCAGACGGAAACCATGCGTCCACCCTGGGCTCTCCGGGGCCGTCCGGGAAGCCCCGCGTCGCGCATGTGGCGATCCGTCACCGGATCGCAAAGGTGAGCCGGTGGCGTGCGGGGGTAGGGCAGGACGGGCTTGCGCGGGCGACGCCCGTCGCCCGCCCCGACGACCAGGAGGAACGCATGACTCTCACCGCGCAGATGCTGGACACCTACCCGAAGGACCTCGGCGGGATCGACCGGGAGAAGCTGCTCGCCTGCATCGACGCCTGCTTCGAGTGCGCCCAGGCCTGCACCGCCTGCGCCGACGCCTGCCTCAGCGAGGACATGGTCGCCGAGCTGACCACCTGCATCCGCACGAACGCCGACTGCGCCGACGTCTGCGACACGACCGGCCGGGTGCTGTCCCGCCACACCGGCTACGACGCCAACCTGACCCGCGCCGTGCTGGAGGCCTGCGCCGCCGCCTGCCGGGCCTGCGGCGACGAGTGCGCGCGGCACGCCGAGATGCACGAGCACTGCCGGGTCTGCGCCGAGGCCTGCCGCAACTGCGAGCAGGCCTGCCGCGACCTGATCGCCTCGCTCGGCTGACTCGTCCGCCCGCCGCTACGGTGTGGCGGTGATCACCGTCTGCGGGGAGCTGGTCGTGGACCTGATCCCGGCCGCTCCTTCCCCGCCGGCCGAGGCCACCGCCGCACCGGGCGGCCGGCCTACCGCTCCTCCTCCGCCGCGGTACACCGCCTTCCCCGGCGGCAACGCGCTGAACGTCGCGGTGGCCGCCGCCCGGCTCGGCGCTCCGACGCACCTGATGGCGCGGGTGGGCGCCGGGCCGTTCGGTGCGCTGCTGCGCGACCACGCCGCGCGCAACGGCGTGGCCACCGACGCGATGCTCCCCGCCGAGGAGCCGGTCAGCCTGGCGGTGGTCGCGCTGGCCGAGGACGGGTCGGGCAGCTACTCCTTCCACACCCGGGGTGCGGCCGACTGGCAGTGGACCACCGAGGAGCTGGGCCGGGTCTGGCCGGCCGGCACCCGGATCGTGCACGTGGGGTCGATCTCCAGCTGGACGCCGCCCGGATCCGACGCCATCGCCGCGCTGGTCGCCCGGGTGCGCGCGGAGGGGACGGCGCTGGTCAGCTTCGACCCCAACGTCCGGCCCACCCTGGCCGACGACGCGGACGCCGTCCGCGCGCGGGTCACCGGCCTGCGACACGTGGCCGACGTGGTCAAGGTGAGCGCCGAGGACCTGGCCTGGCTGGAGCCCGGCGCCGACCTGGACGAGGCCGCCACCCGCTGGGCGGCCGAGGGGCCGGCGCTGGTGCTGGTCACCGACGGCGGGCGGCCGCTGCGCGCTGTCCGGCCCGGCGGCCCGCTGCTGCGCCGGGAGGTGCCGAGCGTGCCGGTGGCCGACACCGTGGGCGCCGGGGACAGCCTCGCCGCCGGGCTGTTCGCCGGCCTGGTCCGCACCGGCGTCCTCGACCGGGCGGCCCTGCTCGACCTGCCCGAGGCCGAGCTCGTCGGGCTGCTGGACGACGCGGCGCTGGTCGCCGCCCTGGCCTGCACCCGGCCGGGCGCCGACCCGCCGACGCTCGCCGAGCTCGAGGCCGGCCGCCGCTGACCCGGCGGGACCGGCCGGTCAGGTGATCGTCCGGCCCCCCACCTGGAGGCTGCCGACCCGCAGCTCGCCGAACTCCGCCCGGCGGACGGTGAGCCGACCGATCCGCAGCAGCCCGATCGTCAGCGCCCCCACCGCCAGGCCACCGGCGGCGAACGAGCCGACGGCGAGCGCGCCCACCGCCCAGCTCCCCACCGCCAGGGCACCGCTGGCGGTCGCCCCCGCGGCGACCCGGCGCACAGCCACGTCCCCGGCCACCACGTCCCCCACCTGCTGGGCGCAGCACCGCTCCTCCTGGTGGTCCATCTCCGGCTCCTCTCGCTCGCCGCGGGCGCGGCCGCCCGGGTGGTGGAGCCGATCGTGCCTGCTGGACACCGGCTGTGGTCTCCCGAGCGCAGCCGTCCGGCCCTGGCGGGGACCGCCGTCCTGCACGAGCATGGGAGCTCCGCGAGGGAGGAGCCGCCGTGCAGGCCAGGGACCTGATGACCCGGGACGTGGTCACCGTGACGCCGGAGGCGTCGGCGAAGCAGGCCGCGGAGATCATGGCCCGGCACGGGTACGCGGCGCTCCCGGTCGTGAGCGAAGCGGGTGCAGTGGTCGGCATCGTGGCCGAGGCCGACGTGCTGCGCAGCCGCCTGCCGCAGGACCCGCGGTTGCACATGGTCCGCGAACCGGAGAACGCCCCGCCGCCGCTGCTGGTCCGGGGCGTCATGACCTCCCCGGTGGTGACCGTTCCGGCCACGGCCGACGTCGCCGACGTGGCCCGGCTCTTCGTCGACCGCCGGCTGCGCAGCGCCCCGGTCGTGGACGGCGAGCGGCTGGTCGGCATCCTCAGCCGACGCGACCTGCTGCGCACGCTGGTGCGGTCCGACGACGAGATCGCCGGCGACGTGCAGCGGCTGGTCGAGGCCTACACCGGGGAGGGCGACGGCTGGTCGGTGGCGCCCGCCGACGGGGTCGTCACGGTGAGTGGAGCCGGGCGGCGCCGTCCGGCGACCGGCGACGGGACGGGCGGTCCCGAGGTGCTGGACCGGGCGCTGTCCACCCTGGCCCGGACGGTCCCGGGCGTCGTCGCCGTCGTCGAGCCAGGGGGCGGGCGCTAGGGCACCCCGATCGGGGACCTTCGCCCCGGGGCGGGCCGCGGCGGACGCCGCATGCTCGGACCACACCCCGCACGCCCGCCCTGGAGCAGCCATGACCGACCAGTCCCCCGCCCCGTCGCCCCCGTCGTCGTCGGGGTCGACGGTTCCGTCCCCGCCACCGAGGCGGCGCGCGCCGCCGCCACCGAGGCGGCCCGCCGTGGTGCGCCGCTCCACCTCGTCCGGGCGTTCAGCTGGCCGGCGCGGCAGCCGGCCGGGCTGCCTGCCGACGCCCGCGCCGCCGCCCGCCGGTCCGCGGACGCCGACCTGCACCGGCTGCGCACCTCGCTGGTGGACCGACTGCCCGTCGGCCGGGTCCGCGCCGACCTGGTCGACGGCACCGCCGCCGACGTGCTGCGCGCGGCAGCGGGCTCCTCGTCACTCGTCGTCGTCGGCGCGGTCGGGCTCACCTGGGGCGCCGCCTCGCTCGGTACGTCGCTGGGCACGGTCGCCGAGGAGGTCGTCGCGACGTCCGCCGCCCCCGCGCTGGTGCACCGGTCGCCGGCCGGACCGGCTGGGACGTGACCGCCGTCGGCCCTCCCGCCTGGTGCAGGACCCGAGCCAGGTCGCCCGGCTGGACCGCTGGGGGGTGCGCCCGTGGACCCCCGCCTCCCGGCACTGCTGCGTCGTGCTGCGCACCTCGGTCCTCGCCGGCCGCCCGCTGCGCGCCGCGCCGGCACCCCGGGCTTCCCTCCCCGCGGGAGCAGTGCGAATCTGGGCGTGATGAGCAGCCGCGCTCCCCGCCCCGACACCGATCACGCACCGGCCGCCGCCTCGCCGCTGGCCGGCATGCGGCTGACCGAGCTGCTCGGTGAGGTGCAGGAGCGGCTCGCCGCCGTCGCCCGCTCGCAGGAGCGGGTGCAGGACCTGCTCGACGCCTTCCTCAGCGTCTCCAGCGGCCTGGACCTGGACGCCACCCTCCGCCAGATCGTCGAGGCGGCCACCGGGCTGGTCGACGCGCGGTACGGCGCGCTGGGGGTGCTGCGGCCCAGCGGTGGGCTCGGCGCCTTCATCACCGTCGGGATCGACGAGGAGCTGGCGGCCCGGATGGGGCACCTCCCCGAGGGCAAGGGCGTGCTCGGGCAGCTGATCACCGATCCGCACCCGCTGCGGATCACCGATCTGAGCACCCATCCGGCCTCGGTGGGCATGCCGCCGCACCACCCGCCGATGCGCAGCTTCCTCGGCGTCCCGGTGCTGGTCCGGGGCGAGGTGTTCGGCAACCTCTACATGACCGAGAAGCGCGACGGCGCCTTCACCGCCGAGGACGAGGCGGTGCTCACCGCGCTCGCCGGCGCCGCCGGCATCGCGATCGACAACGCCAGGCTCTACGCCGAGGGCGAGGTCCGCCGGCGCTGGCTGACCGCCGTGGCCGACGTCCGCGCCGCACTGCTCGGCGGGCTCTCCCCCGAGGCGTCCTTCCAGCTGGTGGTCGACCGGGTCGCCGAGCTCACCGACGCCGACGGCGCCTGGCTGGTCCGCGCCACCGACGACGTCGACCGCTTCGAGGTGCAGGCCCAGCGCGGCGAGGGGCTCGGCGCCCTCCCCGGCACCACCCTCCGGCTGGCCGACAGCCCCGTGCTGGCCGCGGTGGCGCAGGCCGACGGCGTGGTCACCCTGGACCTCTCGGGGCTCGACCCCGCCGGTCCGGCCGCGCAGCCGCCCTGGGGGCCGGTCATCGCCGTCCCGCTGCGCGGGGTCGACAGCCAGACCGCGGTGCTGATCGCCTGCCGCCGGGGTGGGCGCGACCCCTTCGACCCGACGCTGGGCCCGTTGATCAGCTCGTTCGCCGACCAGGTCGCCCTGGCCCTGGACATGGCGGTGCGCCAGCAGGTGGCCCGCCAGCTCGACGTCTACGAGGACCGCGACCGGATCGCCCGGGACCTGCACGACCACGTGATCCAACGGCTGTTCGCGGCGGGGCTGAGCCTGCAGGCGGCCACCGGCCGGGTCCGCGACCCCACCGTGCAGCAGCGCCTGCGCGGGGTGATCGACCAGCTGGACGAGACGGTCCGCGACATCCGCACGACGATCTTCGACCTGCACACCACCGACGACGCCGAGCACGCCGACAGCCTCCGCCGGCGGGTGCTGGACATCGTCACCGAGGGCACCGGCGACGGCCTGCACCCGACGGTGCGGATGTCCGGTGCGGTCGACAACCTGGTCACCGGTGAGCTGGCGGTCGACGTCGAGGCCGTGGTGCGGGAGGGGGTCAGCAACGCCTCCCGGCACTCCGGCGCCTGGCACGTGACCGTGACGCTCGACGTGGCCGACGAGGTCGTGCTCGAGGTGCTCGACGACGGGCGGGGCATCGACCCCACCGTGGCCCGCAGCGGCCTGCGCAACATGCAGGAGCGGGCCCGCCGGTGGGGCGGGGACAGCGACGTGACGGCGCTGCCCGAGGGCGGCACCCGGCTGCGCTGGTGCGCGCCGCTGCCGGTCCCCGGCCGCGGCTGACGGCTCCGGTCGCCGCCGGTGGGACAGGTCAGGACCTAGGACCCGGGTGCCGCCCCGCCCCGGCGGGGCACAGTGGAGCGGCAGACGATTGTGCCCGGCACAGTCGACGGACCCGCGCGCTGGAGGAACCCGTGCCGACCCAGGTGACCGACCGTGTGCTCGAGGTGCTCTCCGACGCGGAGAGCCGGCGGCTCCTGGAGACCGCCGCGATCGGGCGGATCGCCTACACCGAAGGGGCGCTGCCGGCGATCCAGCCGGTCTCCTTCGCCGTCGTGGGGGCGGAGATCATCATCCCCACCCGCCACGGCAGCAAGGTGGCCGCCGCGAGCCGGGGTGCGGTCGTCGCCTTCGAGGTCGACGAGCACGACCCGGCCGACCGCACCGGGTGGAACGTCACCGTCGTGGGCGCCTCCCGGCTGATCCGCGACCCCGCGGAAGTGGCGGCCCTGGACGCGACCGGCGCCCGGGCGTGGGCGCCGGCCGACGACCCCTGCTACGTGGCGATCGGCATGACCCTCCTCCGCGGTCGGCGCATCTCGCTGGGGGCCGCGGTCCCGTCCGCCACCGCCCCCCTCGCCGGCGCCTGACCGGCACGGACGAGGGGCCGGGGGGATCAGCGGAGCTGCGCCGACCCCGACCCGCCGCGCAGCTCGGTGGCGAGGATCGCCGCCTGCGTGCGCCGCTCCAGCCCGAGCTTGGCCAGCAGGTGGGACACGTAGTTCTTCACGGTCTTCTCGGCCAGGAACATCCGCTCGCCGATCTGCCGGTTGGTGAGCCCCTCGCCGATGAGCTCCAGCACGGTCCGCTCCTGGTCGCTGAGCTTGGCCAGCGGGCCGGTCGGCTCGGCGGCCCGGCGCATGCGCTCCATCACGGCCGCGGCGGCGGTGGGGTCCAGCAGCGACCCGCCCCCGGCCACCGTGCGCACCCCGGAGACCAGGTCCTGGCCGAGGATCTGCTTCAGCAGGTAGCCCGATGCGCCCGCCATGATCGCCTCGAAGAGCGCCTCGTCGTCGCTGTAGCTGGTCAGCATGATGACCTTGAGGTCGGGCATCTTCGACCGCAGCTCGCGGCAGACGCTGACCCCGTCGCCGTCGGGCAGCCGCACGTCCAGCACCGCGACGTCGGGGCGCAGCGCGGGTACCCGGGCCAGCGCCTCCGCCGCGTTCTTCGCCTCGCCGACCACGGTGATGCCCGGGTCCGTCTCCAGCACGTCGGCGACACCGCGCCGGACGATCTCGTGGTCGTCGAGCAGGAACACCCGCACCGGGGTGCTCGCCGCGGCCCCGGTCGCCGCACCAATGGTCACCAGCTGCCCGCCTCTCCCGCACCGGTGTCTCCGGGCGTGCCGACCTCCCACGCTAGAGGCTGTCCACCGCACGGGACACGGGCCCAAGGTCCCGACCGATGCCGGACCGGGTTGACCTGGTCCTTGGTCCCTCGCCGGCGGCCGCGCCGACGGCGGATGCTGGCGGGAGCCGCCACCGCGACCGCCCAGGAGGGGACATGACCGACCCGACGAGCGTCTTCCGGTTCGAGCACGACGAGCACGGCGTGACAGCCCTGGCCGGCAGTGGCCGGCCGGTCGCCCACGTGGAGGTGCGCGAGGACGAGGCCGGGGTGCGGCTGGAGTTCTGGCTGGCCCAGGCGACACCCCCGCGGGTGCGGACCGAGCTCGCCCGGTCGGTCTTCGAGCACGCCGCCCTGCATCCCCGGCGCACCGTGCTGGCCGCCGTCCCGCACGGTCAGCACGACGTCCTGGCCGAGCTGCGGGCGCACGTGTCCGGCGGTCGGACGCACGTCGCCGGGGCCACCTGCCTGCTCGAGGGGCGGGTCCGGTGACCCGCATCCCGCCCTGGGCGGACCTCACCCCACGCCAGCAGGCCCTCGTCCTCGCCCTGGCCTCGGTCCAGCTGTCCCTGGCCGCCACCGCGTGGGCCGACCTGGCCACCCGGCCGGCCGCCGAGGTGAACGGCAGCAAGGCCCGGTGGGCGCTCGTCATCGCGGTGGGCTGGATCGGTCCGCTGGCCTGGTTCCGCCGGGGGCGGCGCCGCTGACCGCCCCGCGCGAACGCGACCGGCCCCCGCCCACCTGAGGTGGACGGGGGCCGGCTGCGTGCGGTGGCCCTCAGGCGGTGGGCCTCCAGGCGCGGGTGGTCACTTCCGGACGTCGATGGCGACCGAGGTGGTCGCGGTCACCGGCGCCCCGAAGGAGTCGGTCATCGACAGGGTGCAGTCGAACGCCGCCGTTCCGACCTGCGTGGGGTTGCCGCGCAGGGTGAAGTTGGCGTTCTGGCCGGCCGGGTAGTCGCGGTTGCCGACCTGCCGGGCGGACCCCGGGGCCAGCTGCAGCGTCATCGCCGGGCCCGAGGTCTGGGCGCAGGAGTACTGGAAGCTGTCGCCCAGCAGCACACCCGTGCCCTTGTTGCCGAACTGCACGACCAGCTGGACGGTCTGCTTGACGTTCGCCCGCACGACCGGCCCGTTGTTGATCTGCTGGTGGAGCCGGGTCGTGGTGGCCGGTGGGGTGACCACCACGTCGAAGGTCCCCGGCGTGGCCACGTTCCCGGCCGCGTCGGCGGCGGTGCAGGTGACCGTCGTGGTGCCGATCGGGAACAGCGCGCCCGAGGGCGTGTCGCAGGTCGGGACGATCGCGCCGTCCCGGGTGTCCCCGGTGACCGGCGGCGTGTAGGTCACCTGGGCACCGTCGACGCCGGTGGAGGTGGCCTGGACCGGGTCCTTGGCCGCGATCCGCGGCGGCGACACGTCCGCCGGGCGGGCCGGCAGCCGGCTCGGGTCGACGATGCCCCAGTAGGCCGGGGTGACCTGCAGGTCGTCGTCGAACGGCGTCGGCTGCTCCCACGGCCGGGCCGCCGGCCAGGTGCGCAGCCAGCTCCGGGCGTTGCTGACGCCCCACACGGTCACCGACTCGATCGACCCGGAGTGCTCGCGGAACACCGCGAACAGGTCACGCCAGTAGTAGCCCAGCTCCGCGGCGGCCGCGGCGTCGTCGGCGTAGGCCGGCGCGTGCTGCGGCACCGTGCCGTTGCTGACGTCGGCGCCGTTGTTCTCCTTGGAGTCGCTCACGTCGAGCTCGGTGATCGCCTGCAGCAGCGGGCGGCCGGTCTCGGCGCTGAGCCGTTCCACACCGGCGAGGGAGTCGCCCACCCACTGCACCGGGCGGGCGAAGTCCACGTGCACCTGGTGGCCGACGCCGTCGATCGGCACGCCGCGCTCGATGAGGCTGCGGACCAGCTCGAGGTAGTCGGCCCGCTTCTCCGGCATCTCGGTGTTGTAGTCGTTGATGAACAGCGCGGCGTCCGGGAAGTACCGGTCCGCGAGCCGGAACGCCTCGTCGACGAACTGCTCGCCGAGCACCTGGAACCAGCGGCTGTCCCGCATGTCGTGCGGGTTGGCGTTGGCGCCGTCGTTGATGACCTCGTTGACCACGTCCCAGGCCCAGACGGGTGAGTCGCCGTCGGGGTACCGGGCGTCGATGTGGTCGGCGATCCCCTTGATGTGCGCCTCCAGCCGGGCGCGCAGCAGGGCCTGGTCGGCGGGGCTGCTGGTCAGGTCGCGGTCGCCGTCCTTGAAGAACCAGGCCGGGGTCTGCGAGTGCCAGGCGAGCACGTGGCCGTACACGTCGACGTCGTTGGCGTCGGCGAAGTCCAGCAGCCGGTCGAGGTTGGTGAAGTCGAAGTTCCCCTCGGTGGGCTGCACGACCTCGGGCTTGCCGTCGTTCTCCGGCGTGATGGCGCCGTAGTGCTTGGTCACCAGCTGGGCGGCCCGGCCCACGGTCTCCCGGGAGTCGATGGCCACGCCGACGTGCTCGAAGCCCTGGTCGCCGAGCACGTCCTGCAGCGCCGGGACGTCCTGGATCGGCGTCTCGGCGAACGGGGCGACGGTGACGTCGTCGATCAGGAAGCTCGTGTTCGCGTCGCCCTCGACGTACAGCTGCGCCGAGTCGATCGGCGCCCCGAGGGTGTAGGTGCCACGCAGCCGGGTCCACTCGGCGTCGGTGACGACCGCGCTGGCGCCGCCGATGTTCTCGTAGTTGGTCTGCGTGCCGCGGTTGCGCTGGATCGAGGCGCGCAGCGACGCCGAGCCCTCGCCGGGCGCCAGCTTGGCCCAGACGGTCACCTGCACGGTCTGGCCGACGGCCAGGTTGCGGGTGACGTCGACGGCCGGGCCCTGCCAGCTCTGCAGCCGGTTGGTGGCCAGCAGGCTGGCCGAGCCGCTGTGGGCGTCGGAGGTCGTGCGCTCGACCCGGGCGTCACCGCGCGGGCCCCAGCCCTGCACCCCGTCCTCAAAGTCCGTGGCCAGCGGAGCCAGCGTGCCCGGCTCCTGCGGCGTGGCCGCCTCGCCGACGATGGTCACGTCGTCGAGGAAGAAGGCCTGGGAGGCGTCGGGGCTCTCGAAGTACGGCTCCAGCTGGCTGCTGGCGGTGGCGAACTCGTAGGTGCCGCTCACCTTCGTCCAGCTGCTGTCGGACACCGCGACCTGCCAGGCCACCGAGTCGTAGGCCGTGACGCCGCCCTCGGGCGTGCGCGCGACGCTCAGCGTGACGAGGTCGCTGCCCGACCCCGCGGGCAGCTTGACCCAGCCCTCGATGGTGTAGCGCCCGGCCGGCATGAACGACCGGGCGTCCAGGCCCGGGCCGTGCCAGGTGTCGCCGCGGCCGGTGACCGCCAGGCTCGCCTCGCCCGTACGGGCCTCCTCGGTGCTGACCGCCACCTGTGCGGCGCCGCGGCCGAACCAGCCGTCGGTGCCGGTCTCGAAGCCGGTGGTGTGCACCGTGGTCGGTGCGGCGGTGGCCGCGGGCGCGGCGACCACGCCGGCCCCCGCCACCAGGCCGAGCATCGCTGCTCCGCCGACCAGACGTCGTTGTCTCATGTGCTCGTGTTCTCCTCGGGATGGATCGCGCAGCCACTGTGCTTCCGGATGGATCCCGGGCGGTTATCGAAACTTTCCGGTACCGCGCCGACCGAAGTGAAGCTCACCACTTCGGGGGAAGTCAATGGATCGGCGTCGACCGATCTCGGGCGAACGCCGCGTGTCGGCGGCGTGTCGAGCTGATGGCGCCGGTGACCCGGCACCCGACCACCAGCCCGCCCGCGCCCCAGGCCGCACGCACGCACCCCGCCCCGCACGCACGCACCCCGCCCCGCACGCACGCACCCCGCCCCGCACGCACGCACCCCACCCCCGCACGCACGCACCCCACCCCCGCACGCGACGGAGCCCGGCCCCGCGACGCGGAACCGGGCTCGGTGTCGTGAGGCGCGACGGGCGCGCCGCGGACGTCAGGCGGGCTGGAGCACCTTGTTCTCGAAGAGCGCCAGCGCCGCCGCGGTGTTCGACGCCGCCACGAAGTAGGTGTCGTGCACCCGCGTGATGTCGTCGTCCATCGCACCGCGCATGATCAGCCACATGATCATCTCGATGCCCTCGGAGCCGGCGAGCCGCACGTAGTCCTCGCGGGACAGCGCCGCCAGCTTCTCCGGGTTCGTCTGGATCTCCTCGAGGAACTGCCGGTCGAAGTCGGAGTTGATGAACCCCGCCCGCGCACCGGCCAGCTGGTGGGACATGCCACCGGTGCCCAGCACCCCGACGGTGATGTCCTCGGGGAAGCTGCGGATCGCCCGGCCCAGCGCCTTGCCCAGCGCGTAGCAGCGCGCGGCGGTCGGCTGCGGGTACTGGATGACGTTGACCAGCAGCGGCACGACCGGGCACGGCCACGCCTCCCCCGGGTCCGGCGTCCACACCGACAGCGGCACGGTCAGGCCGTGGTCGACCTCCAGCTCCTGGAAGACGGTGAGGTCGAAGCCCTCGTCGACCAGGTTCTCCAGCAGGTGCAGGGAGAGCTCGGGGTGGCCGACCACCTCGGGCACCGGCCGCTGGCCGAAGCCCTCGTCGGCGACCGGGTAGCGCTCGGCGGTGCCGATGCCGAAGGTCGGCACGATGTCCAGGTCGATGCCGTTGGCGTGGTCGTTGTAGATCACGATCGCCACGTCGGGCTTGTGCTCGGCCAGCCACTCACGGGCCGGCTGGTAGCCGTCGAACAGCGGCTTCCAGTTGTCGTCCTGGGTCTTGTCCCGGTCCATCGCCGCGCCGATGGACGGCACGTGCGAGGTCGCCAGCCCCCAGATCACCTCGGCCATCAGGACCGCCCTCCCGCGGCGAGCGCCGCCTTGAACTCGTCCTCGGTCATCCCGGTGAACACACCGCCGAGGTACTGCATGGAACGCCCGTCCATCATGGCGAGCTTGTAGACGTAGAAGATGCTGCCGCCGAGGTCGATCATCGCCTGCCAGTCCCGCTCGGTGACCGCGCGCGTCTGCTCGGGGGTGAGCCCGAACTCCGCGCAGTAGGCCGCCTCGTCGGAGAGGAAGCGGTCCCGGGCCTCCTTGGTGCGCAGGCTCATGAACAGCTTGTTCATCTTGAAACCGCGCCGGCTGGTGGCGCCGTCGAAGATCGGCGTGCCCGGCACGTCGATCTTCGACCGCGGTGGTGCGCTGGTCTGTTCGGTGGTCATGAGGGCCTCCTCGCCCGTCGGCCGTGCTCCCTGCTGGTGTCCGTGCCGTGCCTGGTGCCGGTGCCGTTCACGTGCGCTCCTGCGGGTGGGTGGCCAGCGCCTCGACGTGCACGTCGAGCCAGGGGGCCATGGGCAGCGACATCAGTGCGTCGTGCAGCTCGGCCGGGTCGGCCGCCTCGTAGAGGCCGACGGTGGCGTTGCGACCGGGCACCCGCCACAGCCGCTTGAGCACGCCCGCCTCGCGCAGCTCGACCGCGCGCGCCCGCTCACCGGCGCGCAGCTCCGCCCGCCGCTCGGGCGGGAAGTCGGCAGGCAACCGGTTCTCCGACCGGACCAGGAACTCCATCTGCAGGTCTCCTCCCCGCTCAGGCCAGCTCGTGCAGCACGTCGGCCAGCGCCTTCGGCGCGGTCACCATCGCCTCGTGCCCGGTCTCCAGCTCGTGCACCGGCCAGCCACGTTCCCGTGCCCGGTCGGCCTGCGACTGGAACACCCGCATCCAGCTGACGCACTCGATGAACGCGGCCGGCACCCCGTCGGCGGCACCGGAGAGCCGCAACGGGTCGGTGTAGGTCTTCCACGGGTGCGCGGTCAGCCGCGGGGTCAGCCAGTCGACGTCGGCCTGCTCGGTCACCCCGAGCACCGAGAGCTTCCGCACCGGGACCAGCCAACCGAAGCCCTGCTCGGCCGCCGACTCCGCCCAGTGGTGGGCGACCGTCTCCGGCTGCAGCGAGACCGCGGTCTCCCCGTCGGACCCCACGAAGGCGTCGAGGAACACCCGCCGGCGGATGCGCTCGGGCACCCGGTCGGCGACCATGCTGATCACGTTGCCGGCGTAGCTGTGCCCGACGAGCACGACGTCGCGCAGGTCCAGCACCTCGATCAGCCGGACGACGTCCTCGGTGTGGGTGTCCAGCCCGACCTGGGGCGAGAGCAGGTGCGCCCGCTCGGAGAGCCCGGTGAGCGTGGGCGCGTGCACCTCGTGGCCGGCGGCGCGCAGCAGCGGCGCGACCCGGTCCCAGCACCAGCCGCCGTGCCAGGCGCCGTGCACGAGGACGAAGGTGCTCATGCCCGCTCCTCCAGCTCGCTCGCGGGGACGTAGGTGACGCCCAGGGCGGCCAGCTTCTCGCGCATGCCGTAGACGTCGAGGCCGAGCACCCCGGCCTGGAACTGCTCGCGCTTGGCCTGCTCGTTGTCCTCCCGCGCGGTGGAGGCCTCGGCCACCGCGGGCGCGTCGGCGCGCGGGACGACGAGCACGCCGTCGTCGTCGGCGACGATCACGTCACCGGGGCGCACCAGGGCGCCGGCGGCGACGACCGGCACGTTCACCGACCCGGGCGTGGCCTTGACCGTGCCCTGCGCGGAGACCGCCCGCGACCACACCGGGAAGCCCATCGCGGTCAGGTCGGCGACGTCCCGGACACCGGCGTCGATCACCAGGCCGAGCACCCCGCGGGTGGCCAGCTGGGTGGCGAAGAGCTCGCCGAACATGCCGTCGGTCGACGGCGAGGTGGTGGTCACCACCAGCACGTCACCGGGGCCGCACTGCTCGATGCTGGCGTGGATCATCAGGTTGTCCCCGGGCTGGCTGAGCACCGTGACGGCGCGGCCGGCGATCCGAGCGCCGGGGTAGATCGGGCGCAGCACCGGGTGGGTGAGGCCGCGCCGGCCCATCGCCTCGTGCGCGGTGGCCACCCCGGCCTTCGCCAGCACCGCGACGGCGTCGGCGTCCGGGCGCGGGGTGTCGGTGACGATCACGTTCCGGCTCACCACAGCTGGTCACCCACCGTCGGGAAGGTGCGCTGGAAGGCCTCGGCCTGGGTGACGCCCTTCGGGGCGCCGTTGCGCCGGGCCTGCACGCCGCGCCGGGTGCCGAGCTGGGTGTAGTACTCGACCAGGTGCCCCTGCCCGCCGCCCATGCACTGCATCGCCTTGCTCTTGAGCTCGAACACCGGGGTGATGTCCAGCAGCAGCTCGGGGACGAACCCGCAGACCTCGGGCTGGTGCGGCTCGAACTGCAGCACCTGCGCGGCCCCCAGCGGTGTCGCGCCCGGGTCGTGCCCGTGCGCCTGGGCGACCATCCGGGTGAGCAGCGTCGTCTCGTGCGCCAGGTTGTGGTCGCGGTTGTACGGGTCGTTGGCCACGTGGGTGAGGAGCACGTCGGGGAGTCGCTCGCGCATCACCCCGACGATCCGGTCCTGCGCGGCCTCGTCGACCCGCAGCGGGTAGTCGCCGAGGTCGAGGAAGTCGATGCTGGCACCGAGCAGCCCCGCGGCCTCGGTGGCCTCGGCCCGCCGGGCGTCCTTGACCCCCTGGAGGGTCATCCCCTCCTTCGCCCACAGCCCCTGCGACTCACCGCGCTCGCCGAAGCTCAGGCAGAGCACGTGGACCGACGCACCGCGCTGGGCCGAGAGGGCGATGGCGCCCCCTGCCCGCCAGACGAAGTCGGCCGAGTGGGCGCTGATCACCAGCACGGACGGGTTGTCGGGCATCGGGTGCGCGCGCTCCTCGGTTCGGGGTGCCGCCGTCGGGAGTGACCGGTGACACGCCCACGCTAGGCCTGTGAGGCCTCCGGCGGTATCCGTCGGCGGTCAGCTCGTGACCGGGCAGTGCGACAGGTGCCGGCTACGTCATCCGTCGCAGTCATCCGTCGCAGTCATCCCGTCGCAGTCATCCCGTCGCAGTCGACCCGTCGGCGTCAGCTGGGCGGTGGGATGAGCCCGTCGCGGATGGCGAGCAGTGCCGCCTGGGTGCGGGAGGTCAGCTGGAGCTTGGAGAGCACGTTGCTCACGTGCGTGCGGGCGGTGCGCTCGCTGATCACCAGCCGGTCGGCGATCTCCCGGTTCGAGTGCCCCTGCGCCACCAGCACCAGGATCTCCCGCTCCCGGGTGGTCAGCGCGGCCAGCCCCACCTGCGGCCCGGACATCCGCCGGGTCAGCTGGCGGGCGACCGCGGAGTCCAGGTGCACCTCCCCCGCCGCCGCCGCCCGCACCGCAGCGACCACCTCGGTCGGCTCGGCGTCCTTCAGCACGTACCCGGAGGCGCCGGCGGCCAGGGCCGCGTGCACCCGCTCCACCTCACCGAAGCTGGTCAGCACCACCACCGCGACGCCCGGGTGCACCCGGGCGATCGCCTCGGTCGCCTCGATGCCCCCCATCCGCGGCATCTGCAGGTCCATCAGGACGACGTCGGGCAGCGGCGCACCGGTGGTCCGCCGCTGGGTCAGCTGGGCCAGCGCGTCCTGCCCGTCGCCGGCCTCGGCGATCACCTCCAGGGCGGGAACCGCGTCGACGTAGGCGAGGATCCCGCGCCGGACGACGGCGTGGTCGTCGACGACCATCAGCCGGATCACCCCCGTCGCCGGCGCACCGGCCTCCTGGCCCCCCTGCTCCTGCTCGCTCACCGGTCCAGCCCTCCCTGGGTCCGCTCTCGTCCCTGCTCGACCAACGGCAGCGTGAGCCGCACCTGCCAGCCTCCACCGTCGCGTGGTCCGGCGGTGCAGCGCCCGCCCCACCGTTCGGCCCGCTCGCGCATCGACACCAGCCCGAGCGTGGGGCCGGCCGGCGCCTCCACCGCACCGCGCCCGTCGTCCAGGACGGTCACCACCAGGCAGTGCTCCACCGGATCGATGGCGAAGCGGACCTCCACCGTGGACGCCTGCGCGTGCTTCACCACGTTGTGCAGCGCCTCCTGCACCACGCGGTAGACGTCCTCCTGCACCGTCAGCTCCCAGGCGGGCTCGACGTCGCCCTCGGCGAGGACCTCGATCACCAGGCCGGTCCGCACCTCGACGCTGTCGGCGTGCGCGCGCACCGCCTCGACCAGGCCCCGGTCGGCCAGCTCCAGCGGCCGCAGCTCGAAGACCAGCCCGCGCAGGTCGGCCAGGGCGCTCTGCGCCAGCTCGGCCAGCTCGCCGGCCGCGGCCCGCACGCCGGCCGGGCCGGCGTCCCCGGCGTCCAGCTGGGCGCGCAGCGCGCCGGCCTGGAGCCGCATGGAGAACAGCTGCTGGACCACCGAGTCGTGCAGGTCCCGGGCCAGCCGGCGGCGCTCGTCGGACTCCGCCTCCGACCGGGTGTGGGCCAGCAGCGCCGCGATGTGGATGGCGACCGCGGCCTGGTCGGCCATCGCCTCCAGGAAGGCCAGCGAACTGGCGCTGGGGTCCTCCCCCGGCTTGTAGTACGCGTTCATGACGCCGACGGTGCGCCCGCCCACCACCAGCGGGACCGAGGCGAAGCTGTCCCACTCGGGGGTGTCCATCACCGCGTGCAGCGGCGCCCAGCGGGGGTCGGCCATGATCACCGGCTTGCGGTGCCGGACGACCACCGGCCGGCCGGTGGCGAAGGCGTCCATGAAGCGGACGTGCGCCCCCAGCCGGCGGACCGCCGACAACCGCTCGGTGAAGTCCGCGGCGTCCCCGAAGCCGGCCATGCCCAGCACGCGCACCTCGGCCCGCGGGTCGTCCAGGGCGAAGATCTGCACCGCCCCCAGCTGGGCGGTCCGCACCACCTCCTGGGCCACCGCGTCCAGGGTCGTGCGCAGCGAGCGGACGCCGGCCACGCGGGCCGCGGCGCGGGTGATGGCGGTCAGCCGGTCCTGCTGGCGCAGCTCGTCGGTGACGTCGCTGAACCAGACGGCGGCGTGCCCGTCGGGCAGCGTGGTCAGCCGGTACTCCAGCGTGCGTCGACGGCCGTCCGCGGTGGTGACCTCCTGCAGCGCGCCGCTGCCGTCGGGCACCCCGAGGCCGGCGGCCGAGGTGCCGAAGGGGACGAACCCCGGCGGCAGGTCACCGTCGGCCAGCCCGAGGATGACCCGGCCGGCGCGGTTGACCCGGACCAGCCGGCCCTCGGGGTCGAGCACGCCGAGACCGTCGGCGGACACCTCGACCAGGGCGACCAGCAGCTCCTGCGCCGTCCGCTCCCGCGCCACCGTCCCTGCGCCCATCGCCACCCACCCCCAGCTCGGGTCCGGCCGCACCGGTGCGGCCGTACGACCAGAGCGTGGCAGGTCGGACGTCAGGGCAGGACGGGGTGTCACCCCGCGGGGGTCCGCCACCGGTCGGTCACCCCGCGGCGGGGCCGGGGAGGAAGCGCCCGGGGACGTCCGGGCCGGGGACGTCATGTCCGGCGATGCTCTGGCCGCCGCGATCGACGGGCGTGCCGGCGGAGCGCGCCACGACCGTCGCGCGCGGCGCCGCGGACCCCGTGCTGACGGTGGGGGACACGGGCCGTCCTCCTCTCGACGCGGGTGGGCCGTCACCGGTCGCGACCGGTGGACGCCTGCTGCTGCGATGCAACCCGGAACGACAACGGCTGTCGCGCGCGCCCGCGCGCGATCGGCCTACGTCATCCGTCCCACGGGCGGCCGACCCGCCGGGACCGAGCACCGGCACCACCGAGACGGATGACGTAGCCGGGCCCGCCACCGTGTGACGAGTTGCGGACAGCTGTCCGATGCGCCTTCCGTCCAGCCGTCGGCCTGCCTACGGTGGACGGCGAACCACCCCGGGCCGTACGTACCGGCCCTGGTCACCGCCGACCCCCGGGAGCATCCGTGCCGTCCCTCGCAGACCTGCCCGAGATCACCACACACCTCTTCATCAACGGAGAGGTGCACACCGCCGACGACTCACTCCAGGTCATCGACCCCGCCGACGGCGTCTCGATCGTCGGCTACGCCGCGGCCGCCAGCGCCAAGCAGGCCGAGCAGGCCGTCGCCGCCGCGCACCGCGCCTTCCCGGCCTGGGCCGCCCGCACCCCGGCCGAACGCGCCGAGCTGATCACCGCCGCCCTCGCCCCGCTGGAGGCCGACCGGCCGGCGACGGCCGAGGTGCTCACCCGGGAGAACGGCAAGATCAGGATGGAGTCCTTCATCGACTCCATCGTGTTCGCCCACCGCTTCGGCCTGGCCACCGCGCTGGTCGACGAGGTCGACCGGGTCGTCGAGCTGCCCGCGCCGCCGACCGACCTGCGGATCTCGTACCTGCCGCTGGGCGTCGTGACGATCATCGTGCCGTTCAACTGGCCGCTGGCGATCCTCGCCGCCTCGCTGCCCCAGGCGCTGCTCGCCGGCAACACCGTGGTGGTCAAGCCGCCGCCGTCCTGCCCGCTGGCCACCGTGCGCACCGTGCAGCAGGTCGCCGAGCTGCTGCCCCCGGGCGTGCTCAACGTGGTCACCGGCGCCGACGCCGAGATCGGCGCGGCGCTGATCCAGGACGACCGGGTGAAGAAGGTCTGCTTCACCGGCAGCCCCGGCGGCGGCAAGCGGATCATGGCGATGGCCAGCGAGTCGCTGACCCGCGTGGCGCTCGAGCTGGGCGGCAACGACCCCGCGCTGATCCTGGCCGACGCCGTGCTCGACGACGACGCCTTCCAGAAGCTGTACAGCGGCACGTTCGACTCCACCGGCCAGATCTGCATGGCCGCCAAGCGGATCTACGTGCACCGCTCCCGCTACGACGAGGTCGTCGAGGGCCTCTCCACGGCGCTGTCCGGGGTCCGGCTGGGCCACGGGCTCGACGAGGGCGTGAACATGGGGCCGCTGCACAGCCCCAAGCAGAAGGAGTACGTGCAGGAGCTGGTCGACTCCGCCCGCTCCGCCGGCTACGAGGTGCGCGAGTTCGGCGAGCCGGCCCCGGGTGCGGACACCTCCCGCGGCAACTTCCTGCGGCCCTCCATCGTGCTCGACCCCAGCGACGACGCCCGCATCGTGGTCGAGGAGCAGTTCGGGCCGACCATCCCGATCCTGCCCTTCGACGACGAGGAGGACGCGATCGCCCGGGCCAACGACACCTGGTCGGGCCTGTGCTCCTCGGTGTGGACCGGCGACCGGGACCGCGCCGCCGCGGTGGGCGCCCGGCTGCGCACCGGCTACACGTTCGTGAACTCCCACGGTGCCGGCGTGCTCGACGAGCGCGCTCCCTTCGGTGGCTTCGACGGCAGCGGGATGGGTCGCGAGCTGGGCATCGAGGGCATCCGCGAGTTCATGGACACCCACTCGGTCGGCCTGCCGCCGCAGTGAGCGCCCGGGGGCCCCGCGGCGACGTCGCGGGGCCCCGGCCGCACCACCCCGGCCGCCGGGGGGGGGGGGGGGGGGGGGGGGGGGGGGGGGGGGGGGGGGGGGGGGGGGGGCGGGGGGGGCGGCGGGGGGGCGCCGCGCGCCCCGGGCCCGCCGGGGC